>WRKC01000039.1 GCA_009778275.1 Methanomassiliicoccaceae archaeon | reverse complement strand
GTTTCACCGTTCGCGAGATAGCTGTCCTCCCCATGTTTCCCTATATCTTCCCATTCTCTCTTTTTGATGAGCTGGCTCTTCATATTCACAGACGGTATGTCCGACAGACAGCAAACGAGCAGCCTCTTTTTCCCATTCATTTTAAAACACTATATAATCACAAATATGATATAAATCACCCCCTTATCAGTGGCCGTGTCTATTGAAAACGCAACGATAAGGGAAAGGGCGCTGCTTCACCTGAGCAGGTTCCCCGGCATGAACCCGAGTGAGATGTTCAACGTTCCTTTCGACCTTACGCAGGACGGTATCGCATCGGTGCTCGGGATATCCCGAGCGCATGCATCGCTTGAGCTGAAGAAACTCAAAGAGGCCGGGAAGGTTGACGATTGGCAAGCGCACATAAAGGGCTCGGGAACCAAAAGAAAAGCCTATTACCTCCTGCCTGACGGCACCGCAGAGGCGGTACTGCTCAGGGAGAGGTTCGAGAAGGCCGGCATAGCCGTCAATGCTTTGCTCGATATGAAAAGATGCGACCCCGGGATAATGTGGGAGAGTCTCTGCGCGGAAGATAAAGAGACATTCGGCCTTGCGTGCGTCTTCAGGGTTCCGATACCGAGGAAGACGCTTCCGGATACGAACACGGGGGTGATCCCCGCCGATTTCTATGGTATGACCTGCATCAGCGATGCGGTCCGCGACAAATATCTATCTCTGACCGATCCCGAGAAAGCGAAAGCTTGGCACAGCCGTGCGGCGGATTGGTGGATGGACAAGGGTGACGACGATCAGGAAAGGCTTTACCATCTTGTGAAAGCGGGAAGGAATACCGAGGCATGCAAACTGATCCTGAAAAAAACGGAAAGATTCCTTGAGAATCCCAACGAGGACCTTCTCGCAGTGATGAAGGATGTTTCCGTAGTACCCAAGTATGCCGTCTCGATCTACAATATCAGGGCGAGGGTGGCCTTGGAATGCGAGGATGTGAACGACGCCTTTGCCTGCGCGGACAAGCTCGCGGATCAACCCACAAACGATGCGGGCATGATCAGGGCAGAGGCATATATGCTCTCGGGGAACGTGGAGAAGGGTTTCGAACTGGCCTCATCGATGTTCAGAGAAAGACCTTCCTCAAGAGCTGCGCTAATAGCCGCCAGATGTCTGTTCAGGATGAAAAGGTATGACGAGGCGTCCGAACATCTGGACTCTTCCTGCAAGGTGCTTTCTGACAACAACGACGCCACCGGCATAGATGAGATAATGCTGCTGAGGGCCGGCATCGCCTACGGCAAGGGGAAGATCGACGAATCGCTGAGCTACCTGAGCAAAGCAAGAAAAGCATCCAGAAAGGACAGGACCAGAAAAAGGATCGATGCCCTCGTCAAGAACATAAAGGCCGGCAAAGGCGCGAATTTCGACTGATCAGAAAAGGGTGTTCTTCTTCAGGTCATCCAGATCGGAAATGTACAGGTCGCGTATGTCCCTGATGTTCCATTTCAGCATCGCCAGTCTCTCAAAGCCGAATCCCCAGGCCAGCACGGGGTGCTCGACGCCGAACGGCTCCACAACCTCCTGCCTGAATATGCCCGCGCCGCCCAGCTCCATCCATTTCCCGTTGAAGAAGACCTCAACCTCTAAGGACGGCTCCGTGTAAGGGAAGTATGCCGGTCTGATCCTTATCTGTTCGAATCCCATCCTTGCATAGAACTCCCTTATCATAGATATCAGCATATCGAAATTGCCGTTCTCGTCGATCACTATCCCCTCTATCTGGGTAAATTCCGGAAGATGGGTGGAATCAATCGATTCGTTCCTGAATATCCTCGATATGGAGAATGCCTTCTGAGGAGTTTGCGGATGTTCGGCGATGTACCTTATGCTGCTTACCGTGCTGTGCGTTCTCAGTAAAGCGGCCTCTGCCTTCTCCCTGCTCCACGTGCCTCCCCATCCTGTGGACCCCGTGTTCCCGCCGTTCTCATGTATGTCCTTCACTTTCCGCACAAGATCGTCGTCGCCGATGTCCGCCTTGCGGGGGTTGTCGAGATAGAACGTATCCTGAAGGTCCCTTGCGGGATGATCCTGAGGAGTGAACAGCACGTCCATGTTCCAGAATGCCGGCTGGACGTACTCCGATGACATCTCCGCGAAACCCATGTTCATGAATATCTGCCTTATCTCGCTCCCGAGCCTTGTCAGGGGGTGCTTCTTCGCGGGGGTGACGGTCGGCGCGAACGTCCCCACGTCGTATTTTCTGAATTGGGCCTTTTCCCAATCGCCGCTTTGGATCAGCCGGTCCGTTACATCGGTCACTTCTTCCTTTAGTTCTATTCCGGCCGAGACCGCTTTTTTTCCGTCGTCCGTCAGGGTTATGGTCCTTTCCGTAACGATCCTGTCCTGGATCATCCCCTGCCTTCCTTTGAGGTCTTTGATCGTCTGCGGGTCGGCGTCGTTCTCATGTATGGGCGACATTGCCATTCTTTCCAGAAGGGTCTCGTCCTCCATTTTCGATGTCAGCAGAGCTATTCCCTTCACAGTAAGGATCAGGTTCTTTGTCACGCCCTCTGAGATTATTTCGGCCAGGCCTTTTCTCTTCAGCCACCCTACGGCTATCTTATCCTCGCCATCCGGCATCTTCTCGGACAGGGTGTTCATGTCCATCTTTCCGCCAGACCCGTCGATGATGGCCATGGCGCGCCGTTCCGGCAATCCGCTCTCGACCGCCCCCTTATCGGCGATCTCGAAGAACTTCCGGACCTTCTCATCTACTTTTACCAGGCCTTTGGACTCCAGCCAAGATGCGGCCCCCATTATCTCCACTTCGAGTTCGAAATCTCCAGACTTTATCAGGTCCGCGGCTGAGGCGGCCCCTTTGAAAGAAGCGAGTGCGATCAGAAGCCTCCTTTCGTTGTAACTCAATCCTTCCACAATGCTTGAGACGTCCATCCGATCACCATTTGAATCCGTCGAAGGTCATGCCGTCGACCACTTCTTTTGCTTCCTCTCTCTTTGCCTGATGCTTCTCAAGGAAAAGATTGATCCTTTCTGTGAGTATCTGCTTGCATTCGCCGCAGAGTATCTCTCCTCTTTTGCATTTATCCGCGAGCTCGTTGATCTTCTCGTCGCTTCCTTCGAAAATAAAATAATTGTATTTGAAAACGGCGCAGACCTCCGGGTTCCCTCCTTTTTCCATCTGTTCCTCCGTCGAGACGCATCCGCCAGTGAACGCTCTTCCCACTTTCTTCTTGACGTCTTTCGGAGAATCCGTTGTGTATATCGTTCCGTACTCGTCCGACGAGGACATCTTGTCGCCGCCTCCGAGACCGGGGAACATCTTGCAGTAGAGCATGGCCGGCTTCGGATAATTGAGACCGGGGGCGGCATCCCTCGCCACTCTGAAGTGAGGGTCCTGATCGATGCCGCAGGGGATCAGGCACGGCACTTGTTTCCCCGCCCTTTCTGTCGGAAGGAATGCGGGCGCGGCCTGGATGTTGGTGAAGAATATCGACCCTATATTGGTGGAATTGTCGAAACCGAACACTGCTTTCGCGGTGGAGAAAGTGACCTTCTTGGATACCTTGAGGGCTATAGGATACAAGGCCTTTATGTTCTCGGTGTCAAGGATTATCTTCGTCCTCTCCGGGTCGAATCCCAGCGCGATGAAGTCCAACGCGTTCTCGTACGCAAGCGAACGCGTGTCCTTTAGTGTGAGATCCTTGAACAGGAATTTCTCATCATCGGTCATCTGGAACAGCATGTCCACTTTGAATACGTCCTGCACCCATTTGTTGAGTATCCACGGCATGAGGTGCCCGAGGTGGGTGTGTCCTGAAGGGCCCCTGCCCGTGTACAATATGAACTTGTTACCTTTGTCGTACTCGTCCAGCAGCTTTCCGAGATCTCGGTGGGTGTAGAATATCCCGCGCCTCAGCATGGGGTGGATCTCGCCGTATCCGCCGATCCTCTTCAGCAGAGCATCGTCGATGGGCGTGGTGCCGAACCGCTCCATGAGGAGATCATAATCGATATCTCCGCTTACCTCCCACGGTGTGACCTTGAAATCATCCGCCATATCCAATTGACCTTGCTGAGAGTGAAGGGCTGTCCCATCTTTAAGTTTTCTTTGACCGGGGCGGTCTGCGGGACTGATAAATATCCTGCGGGAAATACATATGCATGCTCATAACAACAGAAATGGCATTGAACATGCCGAAGGGGCTGGGTGCGGCCCTGTCGGGCATCGCCACAAAGGAGTCTTTGAAAGGCGCCCCTTACACAGCGGACCTCGATCACGTCCTGCCGGGGGCAAGATCGGCAATAGTGTTCGCTGTTCCTTTTGACAATGGGCTCATCGAGCCTTTTTTGGGAAAAACGGATTTTTCATTAAGTGCGCATAAGACCGAAAGGACAACGTTCAGCTTCGGCATCTCCTTCGAATTATCCACTGTCCTGACGTCTCTCGGATGCAAAGCGGTCCCCATAGCATCGAACTTCGCGTTCAGAAGAGAGACCCCGAACGGCATCTTCGACCGCATCCCGCCGATATCCCTCAAGATCTTAGCGGCTGCGTGCGGAGTGGGGAGCATAGGGCAGTCCGGATTGCTGCTGACAAAACAGTACGGTGCGGCGCTCTCGCTGGGCGGAGTGGTCACCGATCTGGAACTGGAGGCAACGGAACCTCTTCCAGAAAGCGAGAACTACTGTGACGGGTGTCTTCTCTGCAAAAGGTCATGCATTGCGGATTTCATCCTTCCGGAGAGAAGGACGATCGAGATCGGCGGACGGAATATGAGGGCAGGCAACTGCAGGCTTGCTGCCCGCTGCGCCTACCCGTGCGGCGGAATAACGGGGTTGGACAGAAGCGGGAAATGGTCCACATGGTCTCCGGGAAGGTTCCCTCTGCCGGACGAGGACGAGGACTACAGAACGATATCCAGAAAATATGTGGAACAATATCTGCAAAGGAAAAGACTGGGTCCAGTGTCATACAACCCATTGCTGGCCGGAACATATGAGATGCAATACACATGCTCCAATTGTCAGTTCGTTTGTCATCCCGATAAGAACGTGAGAAAAAGAAGGCATGATATCCTGATCAACAGCGGCGTCGTGATAGAAGAGGAG
>WRKC01000038.1 GCA_009778275.1 Methanomassiliicoccaceae archaeon | reverse complement strand
GACAAACAGACGGATCTCCTGAGCACATGGCGCACCTGGAGCCCGTAAGCCGATACGAAATCCTCGATGAAATCCCTGAAGAAGAAGGACCTCATTCCCGTGTTCCCGTCGGAACCCGTCTCCTCTTTGTCTGCGAAAATGGTGATCGTGGTGAACTCCGGGTCTTTGCATTCGATCTCCGCCATGAAATTGGCGAAGGCGCATGCGCTGTCGTCCTGCCCGTAAGCGCCTATCATTGATCTGTCGAGGCCGACGTCTATCGGTTTGAATGCAGGTACGGCGCAAAGCTCGGCAGTCAGGAAATCTTTCTCGGTGACGCCGTATTTCTCAAAGAGGATGTTCATTATATTCAGTTTCACTCTGCCGGATACTTTCTCGTCCTTGAACGGCCAGCACCCGACGAGTATGTTCAGCTGCTCTCCGTCTATGATCTCCGGCGCGGGCTTCTTCATCTGGTTCATCGCCAGGTGCGGAAGCAGGTCCGTCACGCAGAATGCCGGGTCGCCCTCATCCTCTCCGACGTTCACCTTTACGCTCTTGCCGTTCGTCAGCAGGATGACGCCGTGAAGCGACAAGGGGATCGCGGCCCACTGG
The DNA here is from genome assembly GCA_009778275.1 of Methanomassiliicoccaceae archaeon. Taxonomy (GTDB): domain Archaea; phylum Thermoplasmatota; class Thermoplasmata; order Methanomassiliicoccales; family Methanomethylophilaceae; genus Methanoplasma. The sequence continues at coordinate 4,501 of WRKC01000038.1, read as the reverse complement.
TATTTTTTTATCCCTCCGTAGTAGTGGGTCTTGAAGTAGGCCATGTCCGTATCCTCAAAGAGCGGGTTCGGCTTGAAGTCAAGCCTGGGGCTGTCGGTGTGGCTCACTCCCACCCTCAGGCCGTCCGCCACCGGCCTCTTCCCGACAGTGACCATGATGAGGGCCTTGTCGCGGTTGTTCATATAGAATTTATTACCGGCGGAATATCTCTTCCCAATCTGGAACTCTTTGTAGCCCTTTTTCTTCAGAATGGGAACGGCATAGTCAAGGATCTCCCTTTCCGTTTTACAGGACAGGAATTTCTTATACTCTTCGCAGAAGCCTTTGGCCTCGTCAAGAAGAGAGCCGTCGATCTCCCCGATGTTCTTGGACCTCATCAGAAGCTTTTCTTCTAATTTCTGTCCTTCGCTCTTTTTTTCTGCCATGACACCATAATCCTCAGCCGATTACTTGATTCTTGTGCCGGCACGGATTTTCATGACTCCAGCGCTTTCAAACGGGACATAAGCTTTGACGTACTCAGCGTCCGTATGGAATTCAGTATCGCTATCACTGCAACTCCGACATCGGCGAAAACGGCTTCCACAAGCGTGATGTAGCCCAGCGCTCCGAGGGCCAGGAAGAGCACTTTGATGCCGATCGCGAACACGATGTTCTCAATGGAGATCAGCCTGGTCCTCTTCGCGATCATGATCGCAGCCGGTACTTTCGAGGGCATATCATCCATTATCACAACATCCGCGGCCTCGATGGCCGCATCGGAACCCATGGCACCCATGGCAATACCGACATCCGAACGCGCCAGAGAGGGCGCGTCGTTTATCCCGTCCCCCACGAAAGCGACGGACCTCCCTTCCGACAGCAGCCCTTCGACTATCCCGATCTTGTCTCCGGGAAGAAGGTTCGTGTGGACGGTATCGATCCCCAGCGATGCCGCTACATGCTCCCCTGCCGCGCCGGTATCTCCGGTGAGCATTGCGATATGTTTTATTCCGGCATCCTTCAGCATCGCCACCGCAGATGCCGAATCGTGCCTGATGCGGTCTGATATCATCAAGCATCCTTTGTACGCCCCGTCGACGCTGACGTATACCGCCGTTCCGAAGCCTTCCACACTCTCAAAGGCGACGCCCGCCTCGGAAAGAAGGGTCTCGTTCCCTACCAGCACCTTGTGTCCGTTTATCTCGGCAGACATCCCTTTGCCGGCGATCTCTTCCGTCTGACCGACCATAGATGCGTCGATATCATTGCCGTAAGCTTCCCTTATGCTTACCGCAATGGGGTGGTTGGAATGGAATTCCGCATGAGCGGCGATCTCGAGCAGTTCTTCCTCTCCGATGTCGTTCGCAATCATCCTCTCGACGCCGAACGTCCCCTCCGTAAGGGTGCCGGTCTTATCGAACACAACCGTGTCCACGACCGCAAGCGCGTCAAGATAGTTGCCCCCTTTCACGAGTATCCCCAAACGGGATGCGCCGCCTATTCCTCCGAAGAACGCCAACGGTATTGAGATGACCAAAGCGCACGGGCATGAGATCACCAGGAAAGTGAGCGCCCTGTAGAGCCAGTCCTCAAAAGGAGCGTTCAAGATCAACGGGGGTAGTGTCGCCAGCAGGAGAGCGGAAAGAACAACGGCCGGAGTATAATATCTGGCGAATTTCGTCACGAAATTCTCTGACTTGGACTTTGCTTCGTATGCGTCCTCTATCATGCTGATGATGCGGGAAGCGGTCGAATCCGAATATTCGGATGTTACGCGGACCGTCAGGACCCCGTTGAGGGATATGCACCCGCTAAGGACCGTGCCGCCCTCGGAAACCTTCCTCGGCACGGACTCCCCGGTTATTGATGAGGTGTCGATCATTGATGACCCTTCGACGACCACCCCGTCAAGGGGGATCCTCTCTCCGGGTCTTATGAGGACCAGGTCCCCGATCCGCACATCCTCAGGTTCAGTTTCGACGGCCTCCCCCTCTTTCAAGACATTGACGCTTTCCGGCAGGAGGTTCGTCAGTGAGGAAATGGACCTTCTCGAACGATCGACGGCATAATCCTCAAAAAGCGTACCTACTTGGTAGAAAAGAAGAAGGGCGATCCCTTCCGGAGCCTCCCCGATCGCAAAGGCGCCTATGGACGCGATCGTCATCAAGAGGTTCTCGTCAAAAGGCTGTTTGTTGTAGACCGCCTTCAAAAAGCGGATGAACGTGGTGTATCCCACGATGATGTACGCCGCGACGAATATTGTCAATATGACAATCTCGTCCGCTTCCGCGAGTAACCCGATTCCCAGCAGGATGCCGGATACGATGATCCTTGTTATCGCGGCGGCTCCGAACAGGTCATCCCCTTCTCAGTTTTACGTACGGTTCGATCTTCTTGACGGCCTTCTCTATGGCGGGCTCGATCCTTTCCATCTCCGATCCCTCGGCCTCGAAGGTCAGCCGCTGGGTCATGAAAACGATCCTTGCCGATGCCACGCCTTCTATTTTGTTTATTGCCGTTTCCATCTTCGCCGCGCATGCGGCGCAGCCGAGATTCTCTATTCTGTACACATGTTTCATTCTCATTCCCTCATATGTTCCATCGTTATATCCAGCAAGGTCTCCACGTGATGGTCGGCAAGAGAATAGTAGATGTTCCTGCCGTCCCTTCTGGCCTTTACCAGATGCGTCTGTCTGAGCGTCTTCAGCTGATGCGACACCGCGGACATGGACATACCTAGAAGTTCGGATATGCAGCAGACGCAGACCTCCCCGTCCCCGATCGCCAACAATATCTTCAAACGCGTGGGATCGGAAAGGACCTTGAAAAGGTCGGACAGCTCATCAATGGTCTTATCGTCCGGCATATGCACGCATGCATCCTCAACGATCCTGTCGTGCTCTCTTCCCGCATGGCCTTCGTTTTGCTTCATGGTGATCTCAACATTTGAATAATTGAACAATTGCTCAATAATCCTCATTGGATATAAAAGTTCCCACAACAATTATTTAACGGGGCCTTCGTTATTATCATTGTTTCGGAACGGTGATGCTGTGGAGACGGGGTTGGGACGTTTTACTAAGATACAGCCGCTCCTGATCTTTGCCGCAGCATTCGCGGGGATAGTCCTCGGGCAGATAGCGTTCTTCTCGGAGAACATGGGAGGGATGATAGAGCCGTTCCTGATGGTGCTTCTCTTCTTCGTCTTCCTGAAGGTGGACGTGAAGGAGATAGGGCATTCTTTCAGGAATGTGCGCTTCTCTTCGACCGCAGTGCTCATCAACTTCGTCTGGACGCCGATCTTGGCCGTTATGCTAGGGTATGCCTTCTTGGGCGGGCCCGGGGATATGATGATAGGATTCGTGATGCTTCTCGTGACCCCCTGCACGGATTGGTTCATGGTGTTCACGGGCATGTCCAAAGGGAACCTCTCACTCAGCGCATCGATACTCCCGCTCAATCTCGTTCTGCAGGTCGTTCTGCTTCCCGTATATCTTTTCCTGTTCTTCGGGACGGGTTCATCGTTCGATCTGGGGTCGATCCTGATCAGCATCGTCTTTGTCCTCGCGGTACCTTTCATTGCGGCAAATCTGGTCAAAGCTGCGGTAAAAGCTTTAGGCAGGAAGGGCGCCATGGATGAGGGGATCGATAAGCACGGCGACAACCTCCAGCTGATCTTCCTGTGCCTGGCGGTCTTCGCCATGTTCGCACCGAACGGCAGCATGATAATAGACGATCCCGTCGTCCTGCTGCAGATGCTTGTTCCGCTGGTGATATTCTTCGCCCTCAATTTCATAATCTCGAGGGCTGTGGGGAAAGCGCTCGGTTTCTCATTCGACGATACCACTTCCCTGACCTTCACGGTCATGGCAAGGAACTCCCCCCTTGCTTTGGCCATAGCGGTGGCGGCCTTCCCGGATTCGCCCCTGATCGCCCTGGTGCTGGTGGTCGGCCCCCTCATAGAATTGCCGATCCTTTCCCTGACCTCCGCCGTTATCCTGAGGATCAGGGGAAAAGGAGAGGCATCCTTCTCCGCATAATGCGTTCTTATGAATGATATATATGGATTAGTAATAAGATATAAACTATAAACTCACTCCATATACAGGGTAAAAGGGGAAAAGGCAAATGGGCAAATTTGTTATGAAACCTGCAAAGAACGGAGTGATGTTCAATCTTATCGCCGAGAACGGCAGGGTGATATGCACTTCACAGGTCTATGCCAACGAGGCTTCGTGCTTGAACGGCATAGGGAGCGTCAAGACCAACAGCAGGTCCAAGATAGAGGACCAGACAGTGGAGGGGTACAAGAAACTCACGAACCCGAAATACGAGATATTTCTGGACGCGGGCGACAAATGCCGCTTCCGTCTGAAGGCGATGAACGGGGAGATAGTAGCCGCGTCGCAAGGCTACAAAAGCAAAGAATCCTGCAAAAAGGGGATCGCCAGCATATCAAGGAATGCGGCCGCCGCCCCGATAGTCAAAGAAGAGTTGTGAGCGCAAAGATCGGCGGGGG
>WRKC01000037.1 GCA_009778275.1 Methanomassiliicoccaceae archaeon | reverse complement strand
GTCATCGGTCACGGGGATGCGGTAACGATAACAAAACCGGTGCCGGATGACATAACCGAATGCTCGGATGAGGATATAGAGGGGGATTGGGGTTATGATCTCGAATGATCATCGGCCGCTGCCGAACTTTTCGGCCACCTTCCGCAATGCAGAGGCGAATCTCTCTATGTCCTCTTCATTGTTGTAAAGATATACCGATGCCCTCGCGCTGCCCTCTATCCCTCTGGAGGCAAAGAAAGGATGGGCGCAGTGCTGCCCCGACCTTATCATGATATTATCGATCTTGTCCAGCGTCATCGCGATATCATGGGGGGACAGCCCGCCGATGTTGAACGAGAACACCCCGCATCTCCTGTCAGGATCATCGGGGCCGACCAAGCTCAGCCCGTTTATCCCATCTGTTCTTTTGAAGATGGACCTCATCAGCATCCTATCATGTTCAAGGACCCTTTCCATTCCCACATCCGTAAGATAATCAAGCGCGGCCTTCGTCCCGGCTATCCCGGAGTAGTTTTGCAGGCCCGCCTCGAATTTGTTCGGTATCGGCGCTAGGTCAGCATGATCGTGCGTCACCAGGCCCACCGCTCCGCCTCCGGTGGTCAGCGGCCTGATGCCCTCCAGTGCCTCCCTTTTCCCATACAGGATCCCCATGCCGGACGGCCCCAGCATCTTATGCACAGATAACGAATAAAAATCGACATCGGCCTTCTTGAGGTCCACTTTCATATGGGGCGCCGCCTGGGATCCGTCTATCAGGACCTTTGCGCCCACATCATGCGCTATCTCCGCAACCTCCTTGATGGGAACGACGCATCCGGTCACATTGTTCACGTGATGGATCGAGACCATCTTGACATCCTTTCCCATCGCGTTCTTGAAATTCTCTATGCTGAACCCCCCGTCCTCGCCGGAGATCGAATATCTTCTCTTTATGCCGATTTCTTCGGACAGTACGGCCCACGGGACATTATTGGAGTTGTGCTCCGTGTCGGTGGTGACCACCGCATCACCTTTCTTCAGAACGCACCCCTTTGCGACCGTATTGATGCCTTCAGTGCAATTTTTCGTGAAAACATAACAATCAGGATCGTCGGTGCCGAAGAATTCCGCCGCTTTCTCCCTTGCCTCGTCCGTGACCGCGGATACTTTCGCCGACATCTTGTAAATGCTGCGTCCTCCGCAGGTGGGGAAATCCTCATAGTATTCCAGAACGGCCCTTATCACCCGGTCCGGCCTGAGCGACTGGCATGCGCTGTCCAAGTAAACGCCGTCCTTTTTCCTGATGGTCGGGAAATCGTTCCTGACAGCGGACATATCCATGGTACGGTTCATTACTTAACGTTATTTAATTAGTTATGCGTATACTTGCTTGATAAAATGCTGGTGACCTCTGTCGGAAAAATGAGACTTGAAAAACCCGGAATGGTCGCATCCGGAGTAATGGACGAGACCGGCCCCTCGATGGTGAGGATGTTAAGGTCCGGCGCGGGAGCCGTGGTCACGAAGTCCATCGGGTCCGAACCTAACCCCGGACACCCCAATCCCGTATTCACGGAGCTTAAGGGGGGATATATCAATGCCATGGGCCTTCCGAACCCTGGTATAGAACTTTTCGGAAAGGAGATGGAGATAGCCGCTAAGAACGGCAATATCATCGGATCGATATACGGTTCGTCACCTGAAGAGTTCTCAGCGCTGGCAGTAAAAATGGAGAGATACGGCGCCGCAGCGGTCGAATTGAACCTTTCCTGTCCGAACGCCGCGGGTTACGGGATGGAGATCGGCACGGACCCCTCGGTCGTCGGGTCCATCGTCTCCGCTGTAAAGTCCGCGGTATCGATACCAGTCTGGACCAAGCTCACCCCCAACACCCACATGATCAAGGATCTGGCCATGGCCGTCCAGGATGCGGGAGGGGATGCCGTGGTCGCCATCAACACCGTCAAAGCTATGGTGATCTCTCCGATGTTCGGAAAACCGATACTCAGCAACAAGTTCGGCGGGCTGTCGGGGCCTGCCATCCGCTCCATCGGGGTCAGGGCGGTGTTCGAGATAAGGACGGTGGTGGACATTCCCATCATAGGAGTGGGCGGCATATCCGACTGGAAGGATGCGGCCCAATACCTCATGGCGGGCGCATGCGCTTTCCAGATAGGGAGTGCGGTCGGTACAAAAGGAATAGAGGTGTTCGATACGATCAATTCGGAACTGGAAAGATTCATGAAGGACTACGGTTACAGTTCGATCTCCAAAATGGTAGGTGTTGCCCATGAGTGATTCCGTGAGAATAGTGGGCATACTCGATAACGCCCATGATACGAAGACCTTTGAGTTCCAATGGGATGAAAAGGCTTCACCGGGACAGTTCATAATGGTATGGGTGCCGGGGATGGAAGAGATCCCAATGTCCCTTTCGAAAACGGACCGCATCAAAAGCATCACCGTGAAGAAGATCGGCAAAGACACGCAGAAACTCCACGAACTGAGCCTCGGGGACCCCATAAGGATCAGAGGCCCGTACGGAAAGGGGTTCGACCTCAGGAAGAGCAAGAATATGCTTCTGGTCGGAGGAGGTGTCGGAACGGCCGCCATCATACCCGCGGTCAAAGAGACAGGCGCGGACACGATAATAGCCGCCAGGACCGACAGGGACATAATCATGGACGAGGTGGCCGGCAGATACGCGAAGAACCTGTGGATAGCTACCGACGACGGCAGCAGGGGGTTCCACGGGAATGCGGTGCAGCTTATGAGGGAAAAGGCCTCGGAGAACAAGTACGAGATGGTCCTGGCATGCGGTCCGGAGATCATGCAGTATCACCTTTACAACGCATGCGTCGAGCTCGGCATGGATTGCCAGCTTTCGTTGGAAAGACATATGAAGTGCGGCGCGGGGGTCTGCGGCTGCTGCGTGATGGACGATCTGCGCGTCTGCAAGGACGGTCCCGTCCTCACGAAAGAGCAGATATCGAAGATCAAGGACTTCGGCGTCTCAAAACGCGATGAGTGCGGCCGCATAGTGAAGCTCGGGTGATATGTCCGGACTTCCGGCGGACCATTTCTCCGTTACGCACGGAAAACTTGTCGTCAGCGTCCCAAGGGACATCTTCAAAGGCAGCGGAGCGGTCATCGATGAGAAAAAGGCGGCATCCTTTCGGGAAATACAGAAAAGCAGATATCCATGGCTCTCAGACAACTCCCTGGACGTCCTCATGGAAACCGCCAGAAGGACCATGGTCGATATACTCGATGAGGAAACGAACGGCCGTTCCCTCAGCAAGGAACTTGAATCGCAGGGAAGGATCGAGGATGCCATCAGGCATCTGACGGAGCATCTGGAGAAGGATCCGGGGAACGCCGACACGTGGTATGCTTTGGGAGAGATGCTTTGCAGGGCCGGCAGGGCAGAGGAAGGCTACAAAGCGTTCGCGAGAGGAAGGGAGTTATTCTGAACCCATGAAAAGCGCGTTGACTGCGTCAATGATCTCCGGAACGGTCGCTCCCCACGGGACCTTTGCGGTATTCCCTTCGATGATGTGTCCTTCCTTGACCCTGCAGCACCGGACGATCGTTCTCACTCCGTCGTTCGGAGCGGCATCCGCCGGACATATGTTGATGAGATTCGCGCCTTTACCGTAAAGCGAGCGGTATATCCTATCGGAAAGATCACAGCCGATGAGCGTGACCTCGCGTTCTGTCTCGGGTGCCGCATCGAGGAAATAGAAAGGGATGTTCGCCGTAAGCCCCGACACTCTGCAGGGGAACATGACCGCCTCCGTCTCAATGTCCTCTATCATATCTGTCAGGTCGAAGTCCTCATATTCTGGAACAACGGGGCGGTCCACCAGCCCCGATGCGAGGGCCGTGCTTACCAGAAAGCGCAGTCTGGACGGTCCTGGGGGGATGTTATCTATGGCCCTCAGTCTCACCGTATCCATACCATACACAAAACTTACGTGAGAGAACATGCCCTCGATGACGACCGCTTTTCCGGGATATCCTCTCTGGACCGATGCGAGGGCGGGGACATTCAGGACATCCACTTCCTTATCCCTTACGAACACCGTATCCCCAGGAAGAGAAATGATCTCGACCCCAGTGACATTCCTGAAAAGACCTTCCGACCCTTCTTTACTGACCTTTACGATGGCGTGTTCGCTTCCGTTCCTCAGCACAAGGAATTCCGTACGGACGTATACCCTCCAACTCAGAACGGCCTCTGAGATGTTCCTCTCCGTGAGAGGGAAGTCCACATCGCGCATGGAGATGTCCTTGCAGTGCATGGGACCGTATTCGCTGTGCTCCGTATAATCCTGCCGTCAATACGCATGTTTCCCAGGCAGGAACGGAATAATTTGGATCGAAAGAGACCGCGGCTTGAACAGAATGCTTTGGGCAGGGGCGGGGAGGCTCTCCGGGCACACCCAGATCAAAACCCGCGGCGGCTGAATCGTACGAAATGTTTATTATACCGCTGACATTGGGGTAATTCACTGTCGGGGTAACACAGTGGCTATGTGGCGGACTGCAGATCCGCATACGGGGGTTCAATTCCCTCCCCCGACCCCAGGTCTTATTCTAAGAATCCTCAATAAAAACGGGGCACAGCCCCGTTTTTTGAAAGTTTATTAAGGACGCTTTTCCAGATAGATGTCGTCTGTGGCCTCGCCCCTGGGGATGACGTAGTTCCCGTCGGCATCCGGAGATAACATTTTCCACTGTCCCCCTTCGCCGATACAATATGACACCGCCCCGGAATAGCCGTCTGCCAGAGTGAACGCATAAGCGCTCTTCCTGCGGACCTTGTCCTTTCCGACGATGGATGAATCCCCTTGTACGAGCACATCATACCGTTTTCTGTAGAAGAAGATCAGCCAGAGCAGGATGCCCGCCAAGGCTGCCAGGATCACAATGATCAGCAGAACGAACAGACCGTTCATCCCAAACAGCGAGAACTGCGAATCGTTACCCTCCTCCTTGAAATACAGCTCCAAGTACAAGGACGCCCCGAAATCTTTGAACAATATCTCCTGCGTCGTGATCACCCC
>WRKC01000036.1 GCA_009778275.1 Methanomassiliicoccaceae archaeon | reverse complement strand
CGGGCCCGGCGTGAACAGACCGCATATTGTCGATGAGATCCGGATCGTAAAGATCGTCAAAGGAGATCAACGCTACATTCTCAGCCTCTGCCCTGAGCTTAAGCGATTCGGTAAAGCCGGATCTTGAGAACACGGCATACCTTTTCACGTCAAAACCCCTCACGCTGTCCGCGCTCTCGTGAAGGTCCTCAAGAACGGACGCATCCGCCTCCCTGACGGTGAACTTGCATTCTCCGAACAGCCCTATTCGTCTTCCGTCCGATGCTGTCGCCCCGATTACATCGATCTCCATCGTCCTTCTTCCGACGGTTCCCCACCATCTCCCGGTGACCGGATATCCAATGCGCCTGACGAACTGGGCGCATATGCCCTCAAACGCCCTCCCCATGTATTCCGGCATCTCTCTTTCGATGTTCTTTGCTATGCGTTCGGGGGTGTCCGCCGTGATCCGTCTCCGTTTGTTCACCGCGATGTCGTATCGGAATCTGAAAAGGTTGTCCGACAAGAAATATAAGGTGCGTCTGCCGCCCTCCTCGTTGAATGGTTCAACTCTCTCAACATAACCGAGGTCAATGAGGTCGTCCAGATATCGGGATGCGTCGGGCGCCTTTATCCCCGAGAAGTTCGATATCTCAGACAAACGGGCTTTTCCGGAGGCCAACGCATCGATGATGGAATTATACAGCCTGGGGTCAAGTAGCTCCTGCATTATCAGTGATTCCGGCTCCGAGAATAACGTCATCCCCTCGACAAAGAACTCTTCCGCCATTATCTTGAAGATGTTCCCCTTGCCGGAGAATCTTTTCAGATACAAAGGGATCCCTCCCACCGCGCCATATACGCACGCTTTTTCGAAGTTCGTCCTTCCTTCGAGGAATTCGGAGGACTCCAGATAATCCATCGGTCTGAGAAACATCTCCCTTGTCCTCCTGCCGTAGAGAGGACTTTCTTCCCCGAGGACCTGGCGTTTCATGAACCCCATCGAAGAACCGCATAGAACAAAGAACAGTTTCGAGGACTGTGCTTCGTGGTCGATAAACGCCTGCAGCGCGCTTATGAGCTCCTCGTCCGATCTGGCGAAATATGGGAACTCATCAATGACCAGGACCAGCCTTTCTTTTGAATGAACGTTTATCGCCCCAAGAAGAGCATCCAGGCCCATGTTCTCGGCGTCCACGCCGAGAACATCCTTCACAGCCTCTCTCATAAGGCGGAGGTTCGCATCCCCTTTCACGCGTCTCGAACTTATCAGAATGTGTTTTTTATCCTTTATGAACTCATCCAAAAGCGCGGTCTTACCGACGCGGCGTCTCCCATAGACGACGACGAACTCAAATTTATCAGAAGAGTACCACTTGTTCAGGGCAATCAGTTCCTTGCGTCTGCCGATAAAGTCGTTCATATCCAGATATTGACAGCGTGATATTTAATTGTTGTTTTTATTGGAAAGATTTATAATAAAAATTTTTTATTTACAATTTATATAATAAATTGATTTTATTGGATAAAAATAGAATATATTCATTCGGGAAGAGAATATTTGTAGATCGATTTCGATGTCTGTTGCCGGGCCGCGGGCGCGCTACGACGCAGGCCCCCCGAGGTCGATCATCGTCCGCAAGTCGGGAGGAGCATTATCGACACACTCTGCGCGCGGTATCCATAAAGGTCTCTCTGTGAAAGGTGTTATATAGCTAATCGAGCTAGCCAACATCAGAAGGAAGCCATGCTTGGAGCATGAGCTTTATATACGATAATAATTATCGCAAAAAATACTTCAGAATGAGGTGAAACGTTTGGGTAGAGGTCTATACACCGCAAGAAAGATGAGAGAGGACAGGCAGAAGTTCCGCTGGCTGGACCGTGGATATAAGAAAAGAGTATTGAAGCTCAGAGAGAGATCTGACCCCCTGGAGGGATCGGCGCAGGCACGCGGCATAGTGCTGGAGAAGGTCGGAGTCGAAGCGAAGCAGCCCAACTCCGCCATCCGTAAGTGCGTGAAGGTGCAGCTGATAAAGAACGGGCGTCAGATCACGGCTTTCGCGGTCGGTGACGGAGCGATCAACTTCATAGACGAGCACGACGAGGTGCTCGTGGAAGGCATAGGCGGAAGGATGGGCCGTTCTTACGGTGACATCCCCGGTGTACGTTACAAGGTCATCAAGGTCAACAACGTCTCGCTCAATGAAATGGTCAGAGGAAGGACCGAAAAACCGGTAAGGTGAATCACATGTCAGATATTGTTGCACAGAAAGCTCTCATTTTCGGAAAATACGACACGTCCGAGGTCATAATCAACGATGGCGGATTGGCAAAGTACATAGACCTCACTCCAACCAATGTGCCTCACTCGGGCGGAAAGCACGCCAACAGATGGTTCGGCAAATCCAAGCTGAGCATAGTTGAAAGACTCATCAATAACATAATGAGGACCGAGAAGTACACAGGAAAGAAGATGAAGGCGTACAAAACGGTCTCCCAAGCGTTCGATATCGTTGCGAAGAAGACGAAGAAGAACCCCCTGCAGATACTGATAGAGGGGTTGGAGAACGCAGCGCCTCGCGAAGAGGTCACCAGACTCCAGTTCGGAGGGATCTCCGTCCCCAAGGCGGTGGACATCTCCCCTCAGAGAAGGCTCGACATCGCAATACGCAATTTGTGCACGGGTGTCGTAAGGGCATCCTCGAAGAGCAAGAAACCCATATACGAGTGCCTCGCCGACGAACTCATGTTGGCGGCGAAGGGCGACATGACCTCGTTCGCGGTCGCCAAGAAGGAAGAGATCGAGAGGGTCGCGCAGTCGGCCAGATGATCGTGGTGATTGTAAATGGGACGTAAAGAGGACAATATAAAAAGAGCGACGGAACTGATGGTCACTCCTGAGTTCATCAGGAACATCGGTACCGCGGCGCACATTGACCACGGGAAAACGACATTCTCCGACAACCTCATAGCGGGAGCCGGAATGATGTCGGCCGAACTCGCCGGTAAGCAGTGCGTTCTGGACTTCGACGAGCAGGAGGCGGCCAGAGGGATAACCATCAACGCCGCGAGCGCATCGATGGTCCACAAGTTCGAGGGAAAGGAATATCTGATCAACCTCATCGACACTCCCGGCCACGTCGATTTCGGAGGCGACGTCACAAGGGCCATGAGGGCCTTGGACGGCGTGTTCATACTCTGCTGCGCAGTGGAAGGCATAATGCCGCAGACGGAGACCGTCATAAGGCAGGCCCTGAAAGAAAGGGTCAGGCCGCTTCTGTTCATCAACAAGGTGGACAGGATGATCGTGGAGCAGCAGGTAACTAAAGACATGATGATCAACAAGTTCTCCAAGATCGTCTCGGAATTCAACCAGAAGATAATGGACATTCTCCCGGCGCCGCTCAACAAACAGTGGCAGGTAAGCATACAGGACGGAACGGTGGCGTTCGGATCCGCTTACAACAACTGGGCGATATCGGCTACGTTCATGCAGAGATCGAAGATCTCATTCAGCGACATATTCGAGTATTGCGCCAGGGAGGGCGGCCAGAAGGAGCTTGCCAAGAAATCCCCGCTTCACGAAGTGGTGCTTGAAATGGCCATAAGGCACATCCAGAACCCAAGGGAGGCGCAGAAGCTCCGCATACCGACCATCTGGAAGGGCGACCTCGATTCGTCCATAGGGAAGCAGATGCTTTCCTGCGACCACGACGGGGCGGTCTCGTTCATGGTGAACAAGATCATCATGGACCCCCACGCCGGAGAGGTGGCGATCGGAAGGCTGTTCTCCGGAACGATAAAGAAAGGCGATACGCTCTACATCGCGGGAATGCCGAACATGCAGAGGGTGCAGACGGTCGCGCTCATGGTGGGTGCGGACAGGATCACAGTGGATGATGTGGTTGCAGGCAACATCGCCGCCGTGACCGGTCTGAAGGACGCGATAGCAGGATCGACGGTATCGTCGCTGAGCGAAATGGACCCCTTCGAGAAGATGGCCCACTATTCCGAGCCTGTGGTCACGAAAGCCATAGAGGCGAAGAACATGAAGGACCTGCCCAAGCTGGTCGAGGTCCTGAGGACGATAGCCAAGGCCGACCCCTCGCTTTGCATAGAGATAAACACCGAGACAGGGGAACACCTCCTGTCCGGAATGGGCGAGCTCCACCTGGAGATCACCGAATACCGTATTGTGAACGAGCAGAAGGTAGAGATCGTGGCCTCGGAGCCGATCGTCGTCTATCAAGAGTGCATAAAAGGGAAGAATCAATCTCAGTTCGAGGGTAAATCACCCAACAAACACAACAAGTTCTACTTCTTAGTGGAGCCGCTGGAGCAGACCATCGTCGACGCCATCCACAAAGGCGAGATCGATCCCGATTCGAAGATCAAGGACCCGAAAGCGATGGCAAAGATGCTGGAAGGCATGGGTCTCGACAAAGAAGAGGCAAAGGGCATTGTGATGTTCAAGAACAGCAACGCCCTCTTCGACAACACAAAAGGTATCCAGTACCTCCACGAGACAATGGAGCTCATCAAGCAGGCCTTCGAGGAGGCCATGGTGAGAGGCCCGCTGGCCAACGAAAAGGTCGCGGGAGTCAAAGTAAAGCTAATGGACGCGAAACTCCACGAGGATACGATCCACAGAGGGCCGGCGCAGGTGATCCCAGCGGTAAGGGACGGTATATACGGCGCGATGTGCGAAGCGGGAAGGATCCTTCTGGAACCAATGCAGAAGGTATTCATCAGCGTTCCCCCGGACTACATGGGCGGAGCGGCGAACCTGATAAATCAGCGCCGCGGAACGATCCTGGAAATGGGTCAGGACGGAGCAGACTCGACAGTGTCTGCCGAATGTCCGGTGGCTGA
>WRKC01000035.1 GCA_009778275.1 Methanomassiliicoccaceae archaeon | reverse complement strand
ATCACCTGTCCCGATGTTGACACAAGAAGGTATTTGATCGAACCGTGATCGGTGTCGATGACGATGTCCTCCAGCGTTCCCAACGAATGCCCCGTTATCGTCTCCACCTTTTTTCCTATAAGCTCTCTGCTGAACATCCTGTCTTCCATTGCATCACCCGTAGAATGGGCTGTCGTTCCAGCCGGCGCGGAGCCTTCTGATCTCCTTGCTGAGTGATTCGTACTTCTCAAAGGTGGATTCGTCAACCGAGGGGCGCACCCTGTTCAGCGCATCTTTGAAATCCCTTTCCGTTACGAATTGCGCGGAACAGTCCCTGCGGTACGCCGTTAGCCCTGCTTCTCTGCATAGTGCGGCTATGTCCGCGCCCACGTAACCGTCGGTCGCTCTCGCGAGTGCATCGATGTCCACATCCTTGAGCGGCATCTTTGCCGTGTGCACCTTCAATATGCTCCTGCGGGCTTCAAGGTCCGGTTTTCCCACGAGTATCATCCTGTCCATCCTCCCCGGCCTCAGCAGCGCAGGGTCGATCATGTCGGGGCGGTTTGTGGCCGCCATTATCATGACCCTGTTCATGCTTTCGATGCCGTCCATTGATGTAAGGAGCTGCGCGACCACCCTCTCCCACGCCTGAGTATCGCCCTCGCCCCTTATCGGCGCAATAGAATCCAGTTCATCAAAGAATATTATGCACGGCGCCATCTGCTTTGCTTTTTTGAATATCTTCCTTATTGCCTGTTCCGACTCCCCGACCCATTTGCTCGCTATCTCGGGGCCGCTTATCGAAATGAAGTTTGCGTCGGATTCGTTCGCAACGGCCTTGGCTATCAGGGTCTTGCCGGTTCCTGGCGGGCCGTAGAGCAGCAACGCCTTCCCCGGCTCTATGCCCAATCTTTCAAAGGATTTGTGTTCCTCCGTTGGAATGAATACTTCCTCTATTTCTTTTCTAATATGTTCCAGACCACCGATGTCCTCCCATCCTATCTTGGGTATGTCCACTAGCACCTCCCTCATGCCGCTCGGCTCGATATCCGCAAGGGCATCGGCAAAATCTCCCATGCAGACCTTCATCGTCTCAAGCGTCGACTGCGGGACCGGTTTGTCCAGATCGAGTTTCGATATGTGTTTGCTGAGGCATTTCATCGCGGACTCCCTTGCCAGCGATGCCAGGTCCGCCCCTACGAACCCCTGGGTCATCGCAGCGAGCTCTTCGATCTTCACGTCCTCCGACAGCGGCATGTCCCTGGTGTGAACTTCCAGGATGCTCTTCCTTCCGGACATGTTGGGCACCCCTATCTCGATCTCCCTGTCGAACCTTCCCGGCCTTCTCAGCGCCGGATCTATGGAATCCTCTCTGTTGGTGGCACCAATTACGATCACGTCTCCCCTTCCGCCCATCCCGTCCATTAGCGTCAGGAGCTGCGCCACGACGCGCCTTTCCACCTCTCCGTGAGTGGAGTCCCTGTTGGGGGCTATCGAATCTATCTCATCAAGGAATATTATGCTCGGGGCGTTCTCTTCGGCTTCTTCGAATATCTTTCTGAGCCTTTCTTCGCTCTGTCCGTAGAACCTGCCCATTATCTCGGGTCCGCGGATCGAATAGAACGATGCCCCGGACTCGTTAGCGACCGCTTCTGCGATCAGGGTCTTGCCGGTCCCCGGCAGCCCGTACAAAAGGACGCCTTTCGGTGCGGATATGCCCATCCTGTCGAACAATTCGGGGTGTTTGAGCGGAAGCTCTATCATCTCCCTTATTCTCTGAAGTTCGTCGTCCAGACCGCCGATGTCGTCGTATGTGGTGTGTCCGGTGCGCACTTCCGAATCTTTTCTTTCCGGTTCGCTCTTAAGGACTATCTCTGTCTCCGGCCCGACAATGACCGGTCCTCCCGGGACCGTCGAGACAACATGGAACGTGGTCCTGTTGCCCATCAGTGCAATGTTCGGTATCATCACGTCGATGCCCATTATGAGCGGCCTCCCGACCAGCCCGCTTCTGAAGATACTTGCGACACCCTCCTCATAGCCTATCCTTTTGCCTTCGGAGATGTTCGGGGACAAGGTCACCTTCTGAGCAATGCAGGGTTCGCATTTCTTTATTCGAACAGTCTCGTCCACGCTCACCTCTGCGCTCGTCCTTGTGGGGCCGTCTATGCGTATGAGTTTCATGCCGTCGTCGCCCGACTCTCCCTTGAATATCTTGGCCACGACCGTCCTTTTGCCTACGATCTCGATGACATCCCCGAGGCCGAGTCCGAGATATTTGCGGGACTCGTTGTCTATCCTTGCCCTGCCGTATCCTACTTCGGACTGCCTCTTTGCCATCGCGACCTTGAGCTCCAAGAACCTTTCCATCGTCCGGAAGATGTGCTTCAAATTATTTCATTTGATTGCCTTTTGCCGCCCTTTCGCTCTTTTTCTGACGATGGCCCCCCGATAAAGAAAAACCTCATCGTTGGCACATGAGACCAACTCAAAAGCCTTAATATAGGTGCGTGCGTTTTTCTTCTTTCATTATGAAGGCCCTAGAGAACCCGTTTTCAAAACTGAAACCCGGCGCCAAAATGGGAAGGATGCCCCGTATCGATCAGGAACTTACCGCTTGTCTGCAGTGCGGCTACTGCATCAGCGTCTGCGAGGCGCACGAACAGACACCGTGGGAATCGGTAACGCCCAGGGGAAAGATCTATTACCTCAATCAGCTCAGCAGCGCAGGCGGGGTCGACAAACTCCTCAAAAGAGAGGTGTCCCTCAGCCCATATTTCGTTGATGCGATGTACAAATGCACAGGGTGCGGGAACTGCGAGGCGGTCTGCCACGCGAACATCCCGCTTGTAGAGTTCTGGGAGGCCGTCAGGAAATGGCTGGTCGACGAGGGCGTAGGCCCGATGTCGGCGCACAAGGGGATGGCGAAAAAGGTCGGAGAGGTCCACAACCCATACGGGGAACCTCCGTCCAAAAGAGGGGACTGGTGGCCGAAAGAGGTAGAGAGATCGCCTACTCCGGACGTGATATTCTTCGCGGGATGCACCGGCGCATACAGGCAGCAGAACCTGCCGCAGACCGGCGTACGGGTGCTTGCAAGGGCAGGGGTCAAGATCAATATGCTCGGTACCGAGGAATGGTGCTGCTCATCGCCTCTGCTGAGAACGGGCACACACAGATACTCGCTCGAGTGCGTAGAAAAGGTGGTAGAAGGCGCAGACGGCGTGGGCGCAAAGGACATGGTAATGACGTGTTCCGGATGCTATAAGACCGTCTCGACCGACTTCGGGAAGTTCTATGCGAAATCCGGGCAGAATGTGTATCACTTCTCCCAGTATGTGGAGAGACTCATTGCCGAAAGGAAACTCCCGCTCAACCATGAGTTCAAAGCGAAAGTGACGTATCACGACCCATGCCACATGGGCAGGCATATGGGGGTCTTTGATGCTCCGAGGAACGTCCTGAAGAAGATCAAAGGAATAGAACTCGTGGAGATGACGCGCACCAAAGAGAACTCCAGATGCTGCGGCGCCGGAGGCGGATACAAAAGCCAATACAACGAAATGGCCGTGAACATCGCGGCGGAGAGGATCAGGGACGCCGAGGAGACCGGCGCGGAGATCCTGGTAACATGCTGCCCGTTCTGCGTGGTCAACCTGACACAGGGGGCGAAGCAGATAGATTCCAAGATCAAGGTCATGGACCTTTCCGAGGTCCTCCTGAAGGTGACGGCCCCGGTCGAGAAGCCCGCCGAGGAAAAGAAGCCCGACGCACCCCCGGCAGCAGCGGAGAAGAGACCCGAGCCGCCGAAAGAGAAAGCACCGGAAGCTGTAAAAGCAGAGACCCAGACAGAGACAAAAAAAGCACCGGAACAGGCTCCTGAAGTAAAAGCCGAGGTTCGGACTGAGACCAAGAAGGCCCCCGTGATAGAAGAGGACGAAGGACCGGGAGAGGATATCTGGACCGACAACTCGCCGCAGGCACTGATAAGAAGGGCCGCTTGGAACAAGGGCCTGAGGTGCAGAAAGGATTACGGCCCGCAGAGCATACCCGTGGCGTTCGTCAAGCCGAAGGTCGCGGTGTTCATCCTCACAAAAGGTGCAGTTGACGCCGAGGTCAAGAAGGAACTCGAAGAGGAAGAATGGATCGTCCTTTCCTTCCTTGAGAAGGATGTCACCGACGGCGAGGATCAGGCGGTAGTGATAAAAGCTGCCGTTAAAGAGAATTTGAGGGCTCTCGGCAAAAAGAAGAGAAAATAAACCACCTGCCGGGTCCTCCCCGGCATTATCCATTTTTCATGTCATTCGAAAAACTCTGCCCGGAACTTGTTTCGGTTTTGAAAGATAGGGGCATTACGCATCCCACTGACCCGCAGAAGGACGTCATCCCAAGGATACTTTCGGGAAAGAACATACTCTTAGTGGCCCCGACCGGCATAGGGAAGACGGAAGCGGCGATGCTTCCGATCTTCGACTCCATCTTCAGAACGAAAGGGAAGGCTGGGATACGCTGCCTGTACATCACGCCGCTCAGGGCGCTGAACCGCGATATGCTGAAGAGGATGGAAGATTACGGGGAGGCGCTGGACATCTCGGTCGGAGTAAGGCACGGGGACAGCACGCAGGCGGAAAGGAACAAACAATCGAAAAATGCCCCAGAGATACTGATAACCACACCGGAGACTCTGCAGGTGCTCTTTACCGGCAAGCGGCTGAGAGAGCATCTGAAGAACGTCGAATGGGTGGTTGTTGATGAGATCCATGAGCTGTCTTCCACGGAAAGAGGCGCGCAGCTCGGCGTCGCTCTGGAAAGGCTGGCGGAACTGAGCGGAGAATTTCAGAGGATCGGACTGTCCGCCACAGT
>WRKC01000034.1 GCA_009778275.1 Methanomassiliicoccaceae archaeon | reverse complement strand
ACGACCGCCCGGAGATAGAACGGGCGTTCAACATAACATGTGACCTCGGCCTTGTGGCGGAGGCCCTTGCCGTCGGCGGATTGGATGCGACCAGAAATATGAAAGTGGCCGTAGGCAGCCCGATAAAGGTCATGCTCGCCGAGCGCCTTCCCTCGATACCTCTGATCTTGGACCGTATGGACGGGAAGTGCGCAATGGAATTCAAATACGACGGGATAAGGATACAAGCGCATATCGGCAAGGATTCCGTTAAACTGTACTCAAGGCGCATGGAGGACCTCACCTCCAACTTTCCGGATATCGCCGACGAGCTGAGGAAACAATGCAAGGCCGAGAAAGCGATAATTGAAGGGGAGTGCGTAGCGGTGGACCCGGACGGGAACATGCTTCCGTTCCAGAACGTCACACACCGCCGGAAGAAACACGGCATGGACAAAGCGGTCGAGGATTACCCCGTCCGGATGTTCATGTTCGACATACTGCTGGCGGACGAAGAGGACATGACCCTCCGCCCGTTCGTGGAAAGAAGGTCCAAACTGACCGAGACCTTCGACCTGTCGGAGAAGGTCCAGCTCACCACCATGGAGATCATAGGCACCCCGGGGGAGGGAGAGGATTTCTTCGGCAGGGCGCTCGGCAGGAAATGCGAGGGCATCATGGCAAAGTCGCTGTCCCAGGAGTCTACATACCGGGCCGGTTCCAGAGGATTCCTCTGGATAAAATACAAGAAAGATTACGAGGAAGCGCTCACCGACTCGTTCGACCTTGCGGTGGTCGGAGCTTTCTACGGCAGAGGAAAAAGAGCCGGGAAATACGGCGCCCTCCTGATGGCGGTCTTCGATGAGGAAACGGGACGCTATTCCACCGTGTGCAAATTAGGAACGGGTTTCGATGATGCCTTCCTTGCCAAGCTGCCGGAGATGCTCGACGGATATCTGTGCGAAACCCGCCCGCATATGGTGGATGCTGAGATGATGCCGGACGTGTGGTTCCTGCCGACGGTCGTGCTCGAAGTGGTGGCTGCCGAGATAAGTCTGAGCCCCATACATACCGCCGCAAGAGGCATCGTCAAGGAAGATGCCGGTCTCGGCCTCAGATTCCCGAGGTTCACCGGCCGCGTAAGGGATGATAAGGGTCCCGAAGAATGTATGACAGTGAGCGAGGTCCTGAGTATGTACGAACAGCAGGCACAAGATACGAAATGACCTTTACGAAAACTTTATTATTTATACAGTAATCGCAGCGCATGGATGTCTCAGCCGTCGAGAAAACAGATAAGACTATAACTCTGAAGTTCAACAACGAGAACCCCGCGCTCACTGAACTGATGATCAAAGCGCTCAACGACGACAAAAACGTCGCTCTGGTAAGATACATCATCCAGCACCCGGAATTGTCCGATGCCCTGCTGTACATAGAGGTAAACAAAGGAAAACCAGAGGATGCGGTAAAAAAGGCCTCCAAAGCGTTATCCGCCTATTTCGCAACGGTAAAACAATGATCCCGTCTTACAGAGAATGCCGAACCGCCGAGGCGGACATCGGCATGTCATTCTATCTCAGCGACATCAACGGGACCGGCGGGCGTCTCAAAAAAATTCCTGAGGATTTTATCGTAAAGGAGATATCCGACCGGCCGGAGCCGGCAGTCGACGGGAGATTCGTCATTGCCGAGGTCACCAGCCGGAACTGGGAGACAAACCGCCTTGTGAGGCTTATGTCAAGGGGTCTCGGCATCTCCAGAGAAAAGATCGGCTTCGGCGGGACAAAGGATAAAAGAGCGGTCACCACGCAGCTCATGTCGTTCGAATGCCGCATGGGCCTGATGGGGAGGATCACCCTCAAGGATGTCGAGATAGGGAACGCCTACACCGCAAGACGGGGAATACAGATCGGCGACCTGAAAGGCAACTCATTCACGATAAGAGTAAGGGAATGCGATGTACCGGAAAGCGATATCCCGGGCATCCTCGACGGCGTCTCCTCCGCGGTAACGGCCGCAGGGGGCTTCCCGAACTATTTCGGAGTGCAGAGGTTCGGAGTGGTGAGACCGATAACACATAAAGTGGGCGAGTTCATAATCAGAGGGGATCTTGAAGGGGCCGTGAGATGCTATGTCTCTGACCCCGCCCTGTACGAGGATGAGAGCGCCGCGAATGTTAGAAGGTCCCTTTCGGAAGAGGACGACTGGTCCTCCATTCTGAAGGATATGCCGGATTCTCTGTCCTATGAGAAGATCATGGTGGAGCACATCGTCTCCAACCCCGGCGACTGGATGGGTGCCATCGGGAAACTCCCGAAGAATCTCCAGATGATGTTCGTACACGCATATCAATCGTATCTCTTCAACCGGATGCTGAGCGAACGCATGCGCAGAGGCCTTCCTCTCAACAGCCCGGTCCTGGGGGATGTGGTGATACCTCTTGATGCCGACAGGATACCTCAGCACGAGAGCCCCGTCGTGACGACGAAGAACAATATCGATCTCATCGCCAAGAAGATAACGTCCGGCAGAGCCTTCGTCACGATAACCCTGTTCGGCTCGGAGGGCAGGATCTCGGAAGGAGAGATGGGAGAGATAGAGGGATCCGTCATCGGAAGCGAAGGCATCTCTGAAAAGGACTTCATCGTCCCGGGCCTGCCGCACTGCAGTTCCAAAGGAAGCAGGAGAGAGGTCCTGTGTCCCGTAGCGGACCTCTCGCACAGGGTGGCCGAGGGAGGTTATGAGATGAGTTTCTCCCTTCCAAAGGGGAATTACGCCACATGCCTTCTCAGAGAATATATGAAATCCGACATGGACAAGTATTGATCAAAGACTGTCCTTGACCATCTTCGCTTGATACACTCCGATCTTGGACCCTTTCATTATTTCTTCTATTTCCGTGCCTTTCGGGGTGGCCTCGGCTATTTTCTTCAGTTCGGGGGAGAGCATCCTCGCCGACTTTCTGGAACTTAACACTTTGTAGATGTACGCCACAAGGAGCTTTGCCTCGTCCGCATCCTTCGCCCCTCCCGCGACGTACGCACAGGGTATCGATATGTAAGGGTCGTTCTCCAACCCCGTGCAGTTCCCTTTAGTCACCGCATTCAGGGATAGTTTTTCCATCCTTTCGAACTCCAGCGTCCCGGGGGATATGTCCCCGTATTCGGAGATGTCCGAAAGATAACTCAGGATCGCTTTTGTCATCGCCTCGTCAAGGTCCAAGGCGGAAATGAGGTCGGGGTCCTTCGGTGCAAGCTTTAGGATATAAGCGCGTCTTAGGGCCCTTTCCGCATTTCTCTTTATCGTATCTGGCACTTTTTGTTTCTGCGCTTTGTGGATATCATAGAGCTCCCGTTTCGCCTCGTCCGCGCCGGAGTCCAGCTCGATGTAGAGTCTGCTTGCGGCGTTCACATCGCCTATCGCCGAATACGCATTGGCAAGATCGCTCCTGACGATGCCGCTGTCCGGCTGTATGGAAAGGATGCGGCGGCAGGCGTCTATGGTCCCTTTGTGATCGTCGGTGGACATACAGAATTCCTTTTTTGTCATTAGGAGAGGGAGGGAGCCGGGTTTCGCCCGCAAAGCCGCATCTATCAGGCCCGCAGCCTCGCTGTTCTTCCTCTCAAGCATCAAAATACCGACCGCTGCCGCCACTCCTTCCTCGTCTGCCGGGTCCAGAGCGACTATCCTCATCGCCGCTTCCTCCGCCTCTTTGGCGTTGCCGGAAGCGGTCCCGACATCGCGGCGTATCCTCAGCACCTCCGGGTTGTCCGGTTCTATGACGGCCGCCATCTCCAGGAAATACGATGCTTCGGCGTATCTACCGAACTCCGCGAAGATCATTCCTTTTTTCACCAGCGCATAAACATCATTGGGCCTGAGCTCTATCGCTCTGTTGAGGGATTCCACCGCACCGGCCGGGTCTTTCTTCTTCTCCTGCACGGATGACCTCGATATCCAATATTCAGGTTCGTTCATGTCTAGGAGGATCGCCCTGTCGTAGGCCGCTTCTGCCTTCTCGTGGTCCCCCGCGGCCTCATCCGCCATGCCTTTCGAATGCCATAACATAGGGTCCTTAGGATCTATCTCCAATGCGGATGAGAACGCGACGGATGCTGCCTCAAAGTTGCCCAGAGCGTACTCAGCGTTCCCCTTCAGACGTCTCACCGCAAGATTCCCGCCGAACTCCCTTTCTTTCTCGGTGAACATCTGTACGGCCTCGCTGTATTTTCCTTCGAGGATCATCGATGAAAGGATATTGATGAAATTCTCTGCCCTGTTGTCGGCGACCATCATGTCCTTGTATGATGCGTACGTCTCTTCGGAACGCTTCGCGGAAAGGCTTGCTTTGGACAGGGTGTTCATGGCATCTATGTTGCCCGGGTCCAGTTCCAGTATCCTGTTGCTCAGCCTTAAGGCATCATCGTTCCTGTTCTGAGACACGGCAACATCTTTCATCAGAAGCAGAACGCCTACGTTGTTGGGGTCGGTCTTTTCCGCCTTCCCCAGATCGATGACGGCTTTGTCTGTCCTTCCCGTCCTGAACAATATCTTCGCTTTTTGAAGCCTCACGTCGGCATTATCTGGATTCTTATCGACCCCGTTCATGATGATCCTTAGAGCGTTGTTGATGTTCCCCATCTCATACTCGATCTCTGATTTCAGGATGAATGCCCTCGGGTCGCCGGGATAGGACAGGAGCACTTTGTCCACGACGGACTCGGCGTCCGAGAGGAAAGAGTTCGAAAGCAGAGTCTTCGCCCCCAGGACGTATGCGTCGAGGTCCGCGTTCTCGCTGTTCAGATATTCCTTCACGCATTGCGACGCCTCCGCTTTCATACC
>WRKC01000033.1 GCA_009778275.1 Methanomassiliicoccaceae archaeon | reverse complement strand
GAAAACAGCGCAAAAACCTAACGAATGCGGACGTAAGCTTCTGCGGACATAAAGTAAAACACTGCGGTACTCTCAGGTAGGGATGGAATATGGAGCCACCTCGGAGATTCGAACTCCGGACCTGCTGATTACAAGTCAGCCGCACTACCGGGCTATGCAAAGGTGGCTTGAATCTGCTGTATGTTGGCATTCTTTTTATTACTTTTCCCAATGCGGCGCATGTGGCCATACATAGAAAAATCGACCGACACTTTTAATATCTATTAGATAATCGCGCTTCCTATTGGATAAGAGATATCGATCGTGGTGATTGAAAATGGCAGAGAATGACGCTAAAAAGATGGTCCGCCTGGATTACAAAGCATATCTGGCTGACAACGGCAGACTTTACGACACAACAGATGAAGCCGTCGCCAAAGAGGCGGACATCTACAATGAGAAATACACCTATACGCCCATGGCATACATACTGGGGTCCGGCAAGCTTTTCCCGGCCCTCGAGGACGCTGTCTCAAAGGCGGAAGTAGGCGTTGAAACGGAAGTGACCATCCCTTCGGAGGAAGCAGCCGGCGCAAGGAACCCCAAGCTCATAGAGATATTTCCCATAAGGGAATTCTACAAGCAGGAGATCAATCCGCACCCCGGACTTCAGGTAACTCTCGGGAACCGCACCGGACACGTTATGTCCGTAGGGGCGGGGCGTGTCAAAGTGGATTTCAACAGCCCCCTGGCTGGATTCGACCTTTTGTACAAATTCAAGGTGACTGAGGTCATCGAGGAGCCAGCAGAGAAAGCGAAGGCCATCGTCGAGGTCAACTTCGGCGACAGCGAAGGATTCGCGTTCGCGTTCCCCGGAGATAAGGTAGTAGTAACTCTTCCGGAGATAACGAAATTCCATCAGGACTGGCCGACTGCCAGGTTCAAAGTTGTCTTCGACCTCAGGGACGCCTTCGGCGTGGATACCGTAGAGTTCATTGAGATTTGGTCCGCCGCAAAGAAGGACAAGGAAGAAGCTCAGACAGAATAAAGAAACATCTTACTTTCCAAACTTATTATCTTTGGACGGGTGGCCTAGTCTGGATATGGCAGCAGCCTCCTAAGCTGCAGGCCGGGGGTTCGAATCCCCTCCCGTTCGCTTATTCCCATAATAAAAGTTATGTTATCCCCTTAATCAAAATTATACTATTAGCATAATCAAAATTATACTATTCAGATAATTATTGTTATACTATTCCCATAATTATATCTATCTCCAGATTGTTGTGGGTATCATGTCAGAGGGATATAAAAGAAGAACAGTGGACCCATACATCGATGAATACATTGAATCAATGGGAGCCCTTCTTATTGAGGGGCCAAAATGGTGCGGGAAGACCAGAACCGCCGAGGAATTCGTAAATAGCGCACTCTACATCAAAGGCAAGAATCAGATCGCATCTTTGAAGCTCGCCATCGCCAACGATATAATGGATTCCCTTGACGGAGATACGCCCAGACTTATTGATGAATGGCAGAAGGTTCCGGAGATATGGGACGCGGTAAGGTTTGAGGTCGATCACCGAAGAAAAAGAGGACAATTCATATTGACGGGTTCGTCAACTCCGCCAAAAGGATCCGTTGCGCATTCGGGTGCCGGAAGGATAGCAAGGATAACCATGCGTCCGATGAGCCTTTTTGAATCGGAGGAGTCGAATGGAAAGATCTCCCTGAATGATCTTTTTAACGGGAAGCATGAAATAGGTTACTCTTCTCAACTTAAAGTAGACGGCCTCGCCCGCGCGCTTACACGCGGTGGATGGCCAGAGAGCATTGGGGACCATCCGGATAGAGCATCGAGGATTGCACAGCAATATGTCAAAGCGATAGTGAACTCCGATCTTTCAGATGACGAGAATGATGTGAAAAGAAATCCCATCTATGTCAGAAGACTGATCGAATCTATTTCCCGCAATATCTCCACGGCGGCCAGCAAAGAGACTATCCGCAAAGAGATCAATAGTGCCGACGGAACGATGTCGGATGTCACGCTTACAAGCTATATTCGAGCATTAGAGAAAGTATTCATGATAGAGAACCTCCCGGCCTGGAATCCCCACATGCGCTCAAGATCGAGGTTGGTGAAAACGCCCAAATGGCATTTTGTCGATCCATCCATCGCTACGGCCGCTCTGAGAGTATCCTATGATGCGTTGTTGAATGACTATGACGCGTTCGGTCTTTTCTTCGAATCACTATGCATCAGAGATCTGCGCGTTTATTCTCAGCCGTTGGATGGAAGTGTCAGTTATATCGGTGACAACAATGGAAAAGAGATCGATATAATCGTGGAACTTCCCGGCGGGAAGTGGGGCGCAATAGAAGTGAAACTCGGCGACAACCGCGCCGACGAAGGAGCGAAGAACCTACTTAGGCTGCGTGACAATGTTGATGAAGAGTACATGAAGCAACCGTCGTTCCTCATGGTGCTCACCGGAGGGCAGCTCGCCTACAAAAGACCAGACGGGGTGCTGGTCGTGCCTATCGGCTGTCTAAGGGATTGAGGTCTGTTGAAAGGATTCGGAAATAAGTCGCTATTAATGCAAATGAACCGGTAATGAGCCGGAGAAATTTAAGAACCTTTTTCTCTTATATACAAAATGGTGTCTGAACCATTTTGAAGGACTCCAGTGCCGAAAAAATACGAACAACAGAGCATTTTTAATAACAGTAATCACCCCGTTTAAATTTGAAAAGGACCGTCTGGCCGCCGCAACATGGAACGCCCTCCCGCTCGCTCTTTTCTAAAATGGCAACAGTTTTGACCAGTGCCTAATTGTAACTGATGGACTTATGCGAATCAGGAATCCAATTCCCGAAAATACTAAATTTCGGTGCTGCCCTCGTAAAACAATTATTGTAAAAAGATGGAAAGATGGCCGTTCAGGCCATCTGTTTTGATTTGCATCAGTTCAGCGTTTGATCTTCTTGACGAACTCGCCCAATACATCCTCAAGGTCAGGATGGCCTATCTCGAAAAGATCGTATCCGACCTTTACGCAAGGCTTGTTGATCTTGATCACTCTCTGCAGATCGATCGGCGTACCGATGACGACCGCATCGCAATCCACTTTTTCTATCGTGGCGGCAAGGTCTTTCATCTGCTGTTCGCCGTAACCCATCGCCGGAAGTATCTTTCCGATGTTAGGGTATATTTTGAAGGTCTCGGCAAGTTTGCCTACCACATAGGGCCTCGGGTCGATTATCTCGGCTGCTCCGAAGCGCTGTGCCGCAACATAGCCTGCGCCTATCTTCATCTCGCCGTGCGTGAGCGTCGGGCCGTCCTCTATGACAAGCACACGCTTGCCCTTTATGAGTTCAGGCTTGTTCACTGTCAGGCAGGATGCGGCATCGATCACGGTCGCTTTCGGGTTCACTTTCTCTATGTTCTTCCTGACCGTCTGAATGTTCTCGTAGTCCGCGCTGTCGATCTTGTTTATCACCACTATGTCGGCGAGTCTCAGTGTGACCTCGCCGGGGTAATACGAAAGTTCGTTTCCGGGGCGGTGAGGGTCAGTGACGGTGATCATCAGGTCCGGCTTGTAGAATGCGAAGTCATTGTTCCCGCCATCCCACAGGACCACGTCGCATCCGCTCGGGTCCTTCTCGACCGCGCGCAGAATCGCTTCGTAATCGACGCCTGCGTAAATCACGTTCCCGCGTGCGACGTGGGGCTCATATTCTTCCATCTCTTCGATCGTGCATTTGTTTTTCGCAAGGTCTTCGATACTGGCGAACCGCTGTACCTTCTGAGCTTCAAAGTCGCCGTAAGGCATGGGGTGGCGGACAGCTATGACCTTCAATCCCTGCTTCATCAGGACCTCGATTATTTTTCTGGAGGTCTGGCTTTTTCCGCAGCCCGTTCTGACCGCACATACTGCGATCACAGGTTTGGTGCTCTTGAGCGCGGTGTTCTTGTGGCCCATCATCGTAAAGTCAGCGCCGGCGGCGTTGACCTTTGCGCCGAGCCCCATAACGTACGTATAAGGCACGTCACTGTAGGAGAACACACACTCGTCCACATCGAGTTTCTTTATCAGTGCTTCCAATTCATCCTGCGGATAGATGGGTATTCCCTGAGGATACAACTGCCCAGCGAGACTGGCGGGATATTTCCTGCCTGCGATGTCGGGGATCTGTGCAGCGGTGAATGCTACCACGTTGTATGCGGGGTTGTCGCGATAGAATGTGTTAAAGTTGTGAAAATCGCGCCCAGCAGCGCCAATTATCAGCACGTTTCTTTTTTTATCGGTTTTCATGTTTTCGCTTCCTTTTTGTTCTTTTGCGGTTAAACAAGTGTACCCGAGACATTATGTCCGGTTAAGATGTTGGGGGGAAAATCAGCAGGCTCTATATTATATTCTCTCTTCCAGCCATGAGGCAGACCGCAATAAGGCGGAGGCTGAAAGGTGTTTTTTTGCTCGAATGGGACGAGACTGCACAGAATTGAAGTATTCTTTGGGAAGATAAAAAAGATTGAAGACACGCCGGGGGCTTGCGCCCGCCGGCGTGTGCTGTTTGTAATATGCGTTTACGGACCGTCGTCGTAGATAACATCCGGAACGCCGGCGAACGGTGCGATGAGCGTACCGAAGTTCACCGGGACCACAGTTCCGGCCTCCACGATCACCTGCATCTCGCCGACGAAGATGGTCACCGTGTACTCTCCGGCCTTGAGGTCCTTCACGAGGCCGGGAGCGCCCTCGTAGAC
>WRKC01000032.1 GCA_009778275.1 Methanomassiliicoccaceae archaeon | reverse complement strand
ATAATTGCTTTACTTACCATCTTATCACCTATTCCTAAGTGTTGGATGTATCAACCTATTCCGCCTATTTAAAGATTTAGAATATGTATCCTACTTCAGATCTTTTACTCTGGTGCGAATCCGCCGACAAACAGGACGGCGGCATCACATGTTGTTGAATATCTCATCCAGGATATACATCGAGCCGAGAGCCCCCATCACCGGTTTGGGGATGAAACTGAAATGCGAGAGGTCCGGTGCGGAGAGGTCCACCCCAGCCTTGCATATGCCCATGAGCCTCAGCGTCTCCGAGGTATGGCCGTCCGCAAGGACGAAATACGGCTCCGTCTTTGTGATGTCCTTGTTCATGGATTCCCTCAGGCCCCTGCCGTCGATGAAAGCGTCCAAGGCCTTCATGCAATTGAGGTCCTCGCCGGGTTCGGCCTCCAAGAACACCGGGATCATGCTCAGATAGGAATACAGCCACTTCGTAAGCGGCAGGAGCACGGAGCTGTCTGCCATGACCGCAAACCTGATCCCTTTGGTCTTTTGATTATACACAAGCTTATCTATCGTGTTGAACGCGCGGATCCTGTTCCCGTTGATGTACTCCAAAGCTCCGGACGGGTCCTTCCCCATCACCGCACAGATATTCCTTATCCAGTCTTCGGACGCATCGAACCCGACGGGTGCGCCTGTCTCCGATCTTATGCATGATATCCCCAGCTCCTTCTCGTAGAGGTCTGCCGTCCTTGAACCGTATTCCGGACACACCATCACATTGTACTCCGCTTCCGCTGAGGAGTCTATTTCATCCACTGAGCACCCTGCGCCGGGAGATGTTATCACATCTATCCCGCAAAGAGCCAGCATGTGTCTCAGTTCCTCAAGGGAGTCGGCCCAGGCCTTTGTCGTAATGGGGAGACCCAATAGGTTCACCGTGCCTTTGCGGGCCGTTTTCCTCTTGGGTGCCTTCCATTTAATTATCGAACTCACCGTATGATCGTAACTGGAGGAGAACGGCTGGGAGATCAGCGACTCCTCGATCGCCAGAGCCGTATCTGAGTAGCCGAGGCGCTCAATCGTATCCGATATATTATCCCCAATGAGCGATGCTCCGGGGGATTGGATGAACACTGCGACACCCCCGTCGATCTCCTTGACGATGGGCAATATCTCTTCGACCTTGGCCTCTGCCCCGTTTATGTAATCGTTCTCGTCCATGTAAGTGCAGGGCATCCTAGAGTTCCAATAGAAATACTTCTGAGAATACTTCCTGAAGTTGTCAGGAGACCTTCTGGGATAGCATTGCGACGAAATGAACGTGTGGTAGTTGCGGCACCCTCCGGGGCCGTGAAGGATGGTCACCGTACCATCGAAACTCTCCACCGCCATGAGGGCGCCCGTGAAACCGTCCATATGGATCTTCTTAATATCTGCCATTTCTTTCGTCTCCCATCATCTCTCCTTTGCCGGTAAGCCTCCAACCCTCCACAGGGGGCGCCGCCATCACATCAGCCAGCTCCCTCGCGAACCTGATCACGCATTTCACACCTACTCCGGCTCTGACGAAGCTCATGTAGTGCAAGTCCGTTACGCCGGAACGGCCGCTGTCTCCGATGATGATGTCTGGCTTTATGCGGTCCGCATCGGCGATTATATCGTCCGGCCAATAGTCCCTTGTGATCTCGAACTCGCCCTCAAACCTTGACCTCGCTCTCCTCTCGGCCTTCCACTCGCGTTCCGGGGCAAATCCGATGAATACTATCTCCATCCCCAGGTCTTTGATGAGCTCGATCAGCCAGTCTATGCTGTGGGTATAGCTGGATTCGATGAACACCCTTTTTCCTTCCATCCTCTTCCTGAGCTCCGATATCGCCTCTAAGTAATAGGTCTCCTCTTTCCTGACCACTTCTGCGGCCTCTTTCTCGATGCCGAATTCTTTGCCGACCCTCTCGGCGAATCTTTTCAGTTCGTACATCCCGCAGGGAAGCAGGTCCTCCTCGACCTTGATGCCGATCTTCTTCTCCAATACCTTCGCCACCCCTCTTGACATTGCGTCGTCGTTCACTATGAAGTTGAGCGTGCCACGTTTGAAATTCGTAATTGAATCCATATCGGTCTCGTACATGAAGCGGCAGTTCGCCTCGAGCCCGAACTGCTTCAGCAAAGAGACCGCATCGTCGTCCTTGTCCTCATTGATCCTGAAAAAGTATCTTTCTGCGATCAGGTTCACGCGCTTGCCCGCGGGCAGGACGTTCTTGTCGATCATGTCCGCCACTGCATCGGCCGCCTCGATATACCCGTCATCCCAGTCACCCAGGATGTTGCCGTCCGCCTCCACCACCCTGAAATACAGGTCCGGATGCTGGTTGCTGAGGGCGGTCACCACGTCGATGACATTATCGCCTATGATGCCGGACACGCATGTGGTAACAATGAAGAATCTGGTGCACCCTTCCAGGATCAGATCCCTTATCTTCTGTTCCAGCAGCCCCGCGCCGCCGAATACCGATACGGTATCATCCATGTCGGTGGACTCTATCCTCATGAACTGCGGGTCGTCCATGAACCTTCTTTTGCGTCCTTTCCTTATCTCGCTGAGGTTACGGGAGGACGACATTATGTGGGCGCAGCTTCTGGGCCCGTGAATGATCGTCACGGAATCGGTGACCGTGCTGCAGCCGTAGACGGCGCCTGCTGCGGCGCAGGATGCGACAAGTTTCTCTCTTTTTTTCTCGGACCCTCTCTTCCTTACGCACGATCTGCAGACGGGACCGTCAAAGACGGTCCCCTCCGAGTTTGGGAGGACGGATTCCCCCGCCGCTATGCGCCCCATCTGCTCATCGTTAAGCGGTCTCGACTCAAGAAGCTTTGATTTATCATTGAGTATGGAAACAGCGTTCTCAGCGATCTTCCTCAGCTCCGCTGCCTCGTCCGAATCAGGGAACAGATGCAGGAGAGGCACCCTTTCCTTCTCTGCCTGAGCGAACAGCTTGCTGCGGGGGATCACTGCCACAATGGGCAGACAGACCGCCTCAGCGAATCTCTTAACAGCGGAGTGCTCGTTCTCCATGCCCCGGCTGTTCAGGATTATGCCGGCGACCCTCGGTATGCCTTTATCGAAATTCCTGATGCCTTTGAGTATATTGTTGGCGGCATACAGCGACATGAACTCCCCTGATGTTACCAGATATACGCCGTCGGCGTACTCGTTCCTCAAAGGTACGGCGAATCCCCCGCATACGACATCCCCCAGGACATCATACACCTTCACATCGATATCCATATCGTCCACCCCGAGTCTCTTCAGAGTATCGAATGTGCTCAGTATGCCCCTCCCTGCGCAGCCTATGCCGGGCTCTGGACCACCGGCCTCAACGCATTTGATATCTTTTAAGCCGTTGAGGACAACGTCCTCAAGACGGCGGTTGAATGGAGGGGTATCTCGGATATAGCTCAGGACGGTGGTCTGTTCCCTTCCGTTCAAAAGGGCCCTGGTGGAATCGTGCTTCGGGTCGCAGCCTATCTGCATGACCTTCTTTCCCATGTCCGCCAGAGCGTATGAGATGTTAGCTGACACCGTCGATTTGCCTATCCCGCCCTTGCCGTACACCGCTATTTGTATCATTGATATCAAAGCGCGAATGGTGTGCATGGATATAATATTGGCTATTACATCCAACCCTGTATTTTTCCATATGTTCAGAGTCCGTGCTTTTCTATGATGCGGGGCTTTCAATATGGATGATACATCCAGAACAGTTTTATCCTAAAGGGGTGATTCCCATCCGATGACAGGGCAGGAGTACGCGATCATTGCCGAGGACCTCACGCGGAGTTTCAAATCATTAATGCCGGGTTCCCCCGAGAAAGTGGCGGTGGACGGGATATCTTTCAAAGTAAAAAGCGGAGAGATCTATGGGATACTCGGTCCAAACGGCGCAGGCAAGACAACCACTATAAAGATGCTCTCCACCCTGCTCATACCCACATCCGGTCTTGCGACGGTACTCGGGCAGGATGTGTGCGACGAAAGGAACATAAGGGCCCTGAGAAAAAGGATCAATATGGTCTCAGGCGGCGAGAGGGGCCTTTACTATCGTCTGTCCGGCAGACAGAACCTCGAGTTCTTCGCCGACCTTTACGGAATTCCGAAGAAAGAACAGAAAGCGCTTATCGAAGGTCTCCTTTCCCTTGTGGAGCTGGAAGAGTCCGCTGACATCAAGATCGAGGATTATTCCAGAGGCATGAAGCAGAGGATACACATAGCCAGATCTCTGATAAACAGCCCGGAGATCCTGTTTTTGGACGAACCTACGATAGGATTGGACCCGGAGATCTCCAAGGGGATAAGATCTCTGATAAGAAAACTGTCCGATGGGGGGACCACGGTCATACTCACCACACATTACATGTTCGAGGCAGAAGAGCTATGCGACAACATGATAATCCTTTCACACGGCAGGGTCGTCGGCAGAGGCACAGTGGAAGAGATCAAGAACTCGATCTCAGGGGTGTCCTCCATGAGGATCATCACCGAGAAGGACCCCGCCGAGATCGCTGCCGCCATGGTCAGCCAAAACAAGATGGAAGTCTGCACATCCAGATTATTGAATGAAAGATACCTCACTAC
>WRKC01000031.1 GCA_009778275.1 Methanomassiliicoccaceae archaeon | reverse complement strand
TACTTGGGCCTCCCCATAATAAACGCCCCCTCCGACGGCGAGGCCCAGGCCGCATATATGTGCTCAAAAGGTGACGTGTGGGCATCCGCGTCTCAAGACTTCGATTCCATCCTTTTCGGGACCCGTACCCTCGTGAGGAACATGACCATCACCGGCAGAAGAAAGGTTCCCGGCAAAGACCAGTATAAGGACGTGAAAACGGAGATCATCGATTCACAGGGGTTCCTCGATACGCTCGGCGTGACGAGGGAGCAGCTTGTGGACATGTGCATTCTGATAGGGACCGATTTCAACCCCGGAGTTCCGGGCGTGGGCCCGAAGAAGAGCCTGAAACTGATCAAGGACCACGGGGATCTGGAGGGAGCGATGAGGCACATGTCCCTGGAGATCCCCTCATATCAGGAGATAAGGGACATCTTCCTGAACAGCAGATACACGGACGATTACACCACCCGCCCCGCCGAGATAGACAGGGAGGGAGTGATCGGTATGTTGGAAAGATATGACTTCTCCAGGGAAAGGGTGGAGAACACATTGGACAGGATCGACGCATCGAGGATCAATACAAGATCCAAGAAGAGCCAGCGCAGCCTTGATTCCTGGTTCTGATCCGCCTCGGCGGCCGCGTCCTGTCCGAATGATCTCGGGCGGATGCGATGGAAAGAACAAAAAGAGGTTTGAGGTGCATGGGCACCCTATGTAAAACCTTACTTGCCCTTTGGCTTTGAAGCCGGTTTCTTTGAGTCCGCTTTTTTGTCAGCTGCCTTTTTTGCAGGGGCACTCGGTTTCTTTTGTGCTGCCAAGTCGATCACCTCCCCATTATAATATATGGAGAAGGAGACTATTTATCTCTTTTACTTCAGCATAGGAAAAAACGGTTTTTTCCAAGCGGCGGCGTAAGCGGGGCGGATGCCTGGAAACATCCCGTGTGGAAAAAGACCTTTTCGGGACGTCAGACCATGGATCGAGGCAGTAAGTATTTAATCGGAACACTGATTGCCACCTGAAGCCTGGCAAGATAGTCCGGGCAAAAGAGGATTAGCGATGATAAAGCAGGTCCGCGCGAACTATGATGCGCCAGCGATAGAACGGGAGGTCCAAGAATTCTGGGTCTCCAACAAAGCTTATGAAAAGACGAAAGAACTGAGGTCCGGCGGGGAGAGATTCCATTTCCTTGACGGCCCGCCCTATACGACGGGCTCCATCCACCTCGGAACGGCGATGAACAAGACCCTGAAGGACATAATGATAAGATACCTCAGGATGAAGGGCTTCAACGTCCGCGACCAGCCGGGGTTCGATATGCACGGCCTTCCCATAGAGGTGCAGGTGGAAAAGAAGATAGGCGTGCACTCGAAGAAAGAGATCGAGGAGATCGGCATCGATAAGTTCGTTGATACCTGCAAAAAGTTCGCATGCGAACTCAGGGAAAGCATGACCGAACAGTTCAAGCAGCTCGGCGTATGGATGGATTGGGACGAGCCCTATCAAACGATCAGGCTGGATTACATCGAATCAGCGTGGTGGACGGTCCGCCGCGCGTACGAAAAAGGCTTGCTGGGGCCTTCCAGCAAAGTGGTCACCTGGTGTCCCAGGTGCGAAACGGCGCTTGCCGAGGCCGAGATAGAGTACGAGGATGAAACGGACCCGTCAGTAATGGTGCGGTTCCCTCTTGCCGATGAGGATGGCGTATCACTCATCATCTGGACGACCACCCCCTGGACGCTCCCGTCCAACATGGCGGTGGCCGCCCATCCCGGCCATGAATATGCGAAGATCAGGTTCACCGGGGAGAAGAAAGAAGAGACTGCCGTCTGCATGCTCTCCCAAGCGGAATACGTGATGAAGAAGGGCGGTTACAACAAGTTCGACGTGGTCGAACGCATGACAGGGAAGGAACTGGAGGGCCTTAGGTACATACCTCCCTTTGACATCAGCCCCGACCACCTCAAAAGAAGCGACTGGACGTTCAGGGTCCTGAACGCCGACTATGTGGAAAGGGATAACACGGGTCTTGTCCACACGGCGCCCGGGTTCGGCCCGGACGACTACGAATCCGGAAAGAGATACGGGATCGAGCCCTTCTGTCCGGTGAGCGAATCTGGAAGATTCACCGAAGAATTCCCGCTGATGGCCAACAAGAAAGTAAGGGCGGCCAACGACGATATCATCAAATACCTCTGCGAGAAAGGGCTGCTTTTCAGCTCTGAAAGGGAGAAGCACAGGTACGGCCATTGCTGGAGATGCAAGACCCCCATCATATACAGGAACACCCGCCAATGGTTCATCGAGATACCCGAGATAAAGGATCAGATGCTGAAAGAGATAGACCGCGTGAAATGGGTGCCGGAATGGGCGGGCGGGTCCAGAGAGAAGAATTGGGTGGAGGGCGCAAGAGAATGGTGCGTCTCGCGCCAAAGGTACTGGGGGATACCGATACCCGTATGGGAGTGCCAGTGCGGAGAGATGCACGTAATAGGGCAATACAAGGACCTGCGGGAAGGAAACGGTTACAAGGAAGGAATGGACACTCACAGACCATGGATCGACGAGGTCACGTTCACCTGTAAGAAGTGCGGTTCGGAAATGCGCAGGGTGAAGGATGTCCTTGATGTCTGGTTCGACTCCGGAGTGGCGGCATGGGCGCAGCTTGGCTATCCGGCGGAAAAAGAGGGGTTCGACACGTGGGGATTCGGAAGGTTCATCATCGAAGCGCACGACCAGACCAGAGGGTGGTTCTATACTCAGTTGGGGGCAGGCGTGGTATCGTTCGACCGTGCGCCTTACGATGAGGTCATGATGCACGGATGGGTCCTGGATCCGAAAGGACAGAAGATGTCGAAATCGAAAGGCAATGTGATAGAGCCTTTGGAGATCATCAACGAACTCGGCGCGGACTCCCTGAGGCTGTATCTGGTAAAGGCCAACGCGCCGTGGGAGGACACCTCGTTCCAGAAGGACGGGCCTAAAAATGCAAGAAAGGTGCTGAACACGTATTGGAACGTCGTGAACTTTGCATCCACTTACATGAACATCGATAACTACGACCCTTCGGCCCACACGCTGGAGGATATACGCGGGGATCTGAGGGGCGAGGACAGATGGATGCTTTCAAGAACGGAAAAAGTGAAGAAAGCTGTCACGCAGGGGCTCGAGTCGAGGGAGCTTCATAAGGTAGCAAGGGCGCTTGAGGATTACATAATGGAGGACCTGTCCCGCTGGTATGTCCGTTTGGTGAGGGACAGGAGCTGGAGCGAAGAGAACGATTCGTATAATGATAAGATGGCATCCTATTTTGTGCTTCACGATTCCATCATGACGGCGGCCCTTCTCCTCGCGCCGTTCACGCCGCACATCTCGGAAGAGGTATACCAGCACATGGGAGGCACGAAACTGTCCGTCCACATGGAGGACTGGGTATCGTTCGACGGATCGCTTATCGATGACGGCCTGGAGCGCAGCATGTATCTGGTCCAGAACGTCATCGAGGTCGTGGCCGCCGAA
The DNA here is from genome assembly GCA_009778275.1 of Methanomassiliicoccaceae archaeon. Lineage (GTDB taxonomy): Archaea > Thermoplasmatota > Thermoplasmata > Methanomassiliicoccales > Methanomethylophilaceae > Methanoplasma. The sequence continues at coordinate 1,016 of WRKC01000031.1, read as the reverse complement.
AGGGCCAAGATGGGGAGCAAGCTCAGATGGCCTTTGAAACAGATATTCATAAGAGGCGATGAGGGCGTCAACGATTCCATCTCGGTCTTCGAAGATGTGCTGGCACAGCAGGGGAACATCAAGAAGATAAGATATGCCGCATCCGACGGCGATGTCAAAGGCCTTGAGGGAGCGGATTTCGACGGAGGGAAGATATTCATCGATTTCGATGTGACCCCGGAGATAGAGGCCGAAGGCTACGCGAGAGAACTCATCAGAAGGATACAGCAGATGAGAAAGGATATGAAGCTCAACGTGGAGCAGTACATCAACTGCGACGTCAGCGCCGAACCGTATCTGCTCGATCTTTTCGTGAGTTGGGCGGACCACATCTCGGCAGAGGTCAGAGCTAAGAAGCTTGTTTTCACGGAAAGCCCCGGAGGGGATGAAGTAAAGGCCTGGGATGTCACCGGAAAGGAGATCGTTATCGGTATCAGTTCGGCGGAACAGTGAAACTGGGCGATAACGCCCTTATTCCATCTTTTTAAGCATCCTTTCCACCACGTCGAACGTCTGCGGAACAATGGACAGGTCCTTCTTTATCTCGCCCGGCCTTACCCACTCGAACCCCACATTCTCTTTGTTGAGGGTGGGGTCCCCATCCGCCACTTTGAAAAGGAACGGGTATACCTCCCATATTGTCTCCCCTTCTCGGACATAGATGGGGGGGAGGCTTGCATCGGGTCTCTCTACGCGGATCTGAGTCTCCTCGAATATCTCTCTCGGCGCCGCGTCCTCCGGATTCTCTCCGCTCTCGATCTTTCCCGCGACAAGGGACTTCCTTCCGGAGAAAGACCTGGCGCTTTCGGGACGCTGCAGAAGCAGGACCTCTCCGCTCCCGTTAAGAAGCGCGGACGACACCACGCTGATCATCTTCGTCCCCTTTATCTCGACTGTCCCCGCATCACCGTCGACGGCGGCCTCGTCTCCGCTGAGCAGTAGGTCTATGTCTATCCCGTCCACCATCGGTATGGAGG
>WRKC01000030.1 GCA_009778275.1 Methanomassiliicoccaceae archaeon | reverse complement strand
TTGGACCCCATTTTCACCTCGGCCGCGCCCCATTTTCCATCCCCCGATTCCACAATGCAGTCTACTTCCAGATTGTATCTGTCGCGGTAGTGGTATACATTCCCGTACGAGTTCTCGATGTAAACGCACAGGTCCCTGTAACACAGTGACTCAAAGAGAAATCCCGCCAGACGCACGTCCGCCATCAGTTTTTCGGGACCTATCCTAAGGGCCGCCGCTGCGAGAGATGGATCGACGAAATGCCTCTTAGAAGATGTGCGGAGGAAGGTTCTGGAGCGCGGTGACGGGTCCCATGCTTCCTGTTCAACGATTATGTAAAGGTCCTTCAGGATTTCCAGATATTTTTTTGCGGTGGGTTCTGATATCCCCTCCTCCTCATTTGCGATATCCGATACCAGAGTGGATATCTTTGCCTCCGTGGCGTTGTTCCTTGCAAGGGATCTTATCACCCGCCTCATGATGCTGGGCCTCCAAGCGTCGCCGTATACGCGGTTCATATCGGCACTTGATATCATAGATATATAATTCAAGGGGATGGCCGCCGCAACATCGTCGTCAAGCTTGAGTCCCGCGGGCCACCCGCCCCTGCAGATCAGCCTTACCGCCTCTGACGGATTCATCGTGGACTTTCCTTCATATCTCTCCGTTCCATCGAACATCTTCGCCATCGACACCGCCCCCGAACTCCGGCCTGACTCAAAAAGCGACATCGGTCGCATCGTGACCCTGGCGAAGCGCCCTATGCCGCTGTGCTGCATTTTTTCCTTAGGAGGGGCGGTCGACCCTGTGAATATGAACTTTCCGAAGCTGTCGCTGAAATCGACTGCACGGCGCGCCTCGTCCCATAGCTTCGGAACTATCTGCCACTCATCGATCAGGCGGGGCGCATCACCTTTTAGAGCTTCCTTCGGGTGTCTGTTGGCATAATCAGCGTTGTCTTCTTCATCGACAAGAAAATATGAGTTCGAGTGATACATCCCCGTCCAAGATTTGCCACACCATTTTGGCCCCATAATATAAACTCCGCCGAAGGCCTTCAGCATATCCGATATATAGCCGTCTGCAACCCTTTTTTGATATCTATCCTTAACAAGATCACCGAGAGTGCGGTCTTCGGAGTTCATATTTACACTATGAGTTCTTTATAAATATAGTTTTTGTCTAAAGATATTTTTAGATAAAAACCAAAATTTGTTTTTGGTTTTATCCAAAGACGATTGAAAGGAAGGGGAATTAACACTTGTTCCCAGTTATGCGGGTGGCAACCGGTTATGTTGAATTCTATTTTTGACCGTGGAAGCACTCAATAATTGTAAATAACGCTCTGCAGATAACAGCGGTATGAAACCTGTCTTGCAGGTAGCACTGGACCTGATGCAGCTCAACCGTGCGGTGGCAATAGCCCATGAGGCCGCCGAAGGCGGCGCGGACTGGATCGAGGTCGGTACTCCGCTGATAAAGAGCGACGGCGCCGAGGCCGTGAGGGCGATCCGCAGGGAATTCCCCAACAGAAAGATCATCGCGGACACAAAAACAATGGACGTGGGCGGGCTGGAGGTCGAGATGATGGCCAAGGCCGGCGCCGATATCGTTACGGTGCTGGGTCTTGCTGACGACTCCACCATCGCAGAGGCCGTCTCGGCCGGAAAGAAATACGGAGCGGAGGTCATGGTGGACATGATCAACGTCCCGGACCGCGTCTCCAGAGCCAAGACGGTAGAGAAGCTTGGAGCGTCCTATATCTGCCTGCATATGGGGATCGATTCTCAAATGAGGGGGGAAGCGCAGCCCGTTGATGTTCTCAGAACGATCGTTCAGGAGACCTCCGTGCCGATAGCGGCGGCCGGCGGGATCACTGTCGAGAACGCCGCCGTCTATGTCGACGCGGGAGCGTCGATCATTATTGTGGGCGGCGGTATCATCAAAGCGGCCGATGTCAAAAGGTCGGCGGCGGACATCGTCTCTTCCATGTCCGGAAGGAAGGTCGATTCCGTTCTTTCCAAGAAGTACAGCGAAGAAGGGCTGTTCGAAGCATTCTCCAAAGCATCCACCTGCAACATATCCGATGCTTTTCACAAGAAAGGCGTGATCATGGGCCTCCGGCCGTTCATAGGGGAGGGAGTGAGGATGGTTGGAAGGGCTCTGACCGTGCAGACCGCGAACGGCGACTGGGCCAAACCTGTCGAGGCCATAGACCGCGCCAAGCCGGGCGACGTGATCGTCATCGATGTCGGGAACGCCCCCGTCGCTGTATGGGGGGAACTTGCCTCCCACTCGGCAATGACAATGGGTGCGGTCGGAGTGGTGATCGACGGTGCCATAAGGGATATCGATGACATAAAGAGAATAGGATTCCCCGCATTCGCAAGGTCCGTCGTACCCTGCGCCGGAGAACCGAAAGGTTACGGAGGCATCGGAATAGAGGTCACGATAGGCGGGCAGGTCGTCCGCACCGGGGACTGGATCATAGGTGACGAGAACGGGCTAGTGGTCGTTCCGAAGGAGACCGCAGTGGAAGTGGCCAACAGGGCGATCGACGTCAACGAAAGGGAGAACCGCACCAGAGAAGAGGTAAAGAGAGGCTCCACGCTTTCCAAGGTCAATGAGCTTGCGAAGTGGGAACCCGTTAAGTAAGTTCAATAAAGAGATCCTCTCTTCTTTGCAGCGGGGACATACCTCGGCCTCTGGCCGGTGTCCATCTTCATTGCGAGATCGTTGAGCCTTGCTATCCTATCATCCATGGGCGGGTGGGTGCTGAACATCCTTTTGAAAATGCTCTTCTTCCTGACCGGGTCGGAGATCCACATGTCGGCATAGCTTGTGTTGCTGTACTCGTTGCGGGGGGAGCTCACGCCTGACTCGATACTTTTTAGCGCACGCGCAAGCGCCCGGGGATTCCCGGTTATCATCGCACCGGTCTCGTCCGCCAGATATTCACGGCTCCTTGAGACGCCCAACTGCACGAGCAGCGCCGCTATGGGCACGGTGATGCTAAGCACTAACGCAATGATGTAAGCGTAGCCGTTCCTGTTGTTGCCGTTCATGATCACCCCGTATATGGCGTATCTTGAGATGAATGAGAGCACGGCGGCCATCGTTGACGCCACCGACATTACCAGGATGTCCCTGTTCCTTACGTGGGCCATCTCATGGGCTATCACTCCCTCAAGTTCATCGTCCGGGAGCAGGTCGAGAAGCCCCCGGGTGGCGACCACTGCCGCATTTTTGGGATTCCTTCCCGTCGCGAATGCGTTCGGCATCATGATATCCGTCACACCGACCTCCGGCATCGGCAACCCGGCCTTGTTCGCGACATTCCTGACAATGCGGAACAGCCTCGGCTCCTCCGCCTCCGTCACAATGCGCGCCTTGTTGGCCCTGAGTGCGCTCTTTTTTGAGAAGAAATATGCATAAAGGTTGAATATCACCGCCAATGCCAGCATGAGTATCAGTCCGATCCACATGCTGTCGAATATATACCCTACTGCCAGCCCTACCGCCAGCAGTATCAAGGTCATTACCACGAACATCGTTGCGGTCCTGATGCGCCATCCCATTTTATCACCAGTGTCGAGTACAAATGCGGTCGTATTTAATATTTTTCATTAAAGTATTATGTCACGACTCAGTAACGGCCCTTAGATCGTCTGCTTTGACCTGCCATGTTGGTCAATACACGGATCCGGTATCCTTCTCCGTTGCGGTGTATCCTCCTTACCGTTTCCTTTATGCCTGTCTCCATTTGAGCCACGCCAACACGCAAATGATTACGAATATGCATATCAGCATGACAACTATCCAACCTATCATGTTGTTATCGTCGCCTGTTTGCGGTACGGTAATGTCATCTCCCTCTGCGTTCACCGTAAGTACGATATCGGCGTACCCGTCCTGGAACTCAGCGCGGAAAGTGTATGTGCCGTCGGCAAAGGTCTCGAGATAATCCTCATTCAGAGTGAGGACTGTGTATCCGTCGATCTCGGAATAGTTGCCTGCCGACACCGCGCTGCCGTTATACAGCAACCGTATGAACTTGCTGTAAGGCGCATCGACCTTTGCGGTAGCCGTGCCGCTTCCCGTCCATTCACCGAAATGATCGATGACATGATAGACCACTGAGGGTGTGGGGCCGGAGCTGTCACTTCTCCAGTGAGCGTAGACGGTCATGTTTGCCGTTACGGTTGTAGAAGCGGTAAATTTAGTCCCGCTGCCGCCCGTTCCCGTGTACCAGCCGCTAAAGGAATAACTACCCTTTGTCGGGTTGGCGGGGAGGGCGTCAATGGTCGTAGCTGGCGATACGACGGTTTTCGTCGCGTAGATTGCGCTGCCGTTCATAAAAGTTACTGTATATACGTCATTCAGTGTCCACACAGCGTACAGGCATGCGTCCGCGACATCTACCGTAAAGACACTGCCCACGTCGTAATGGGTGCCTGAACCGTCCGCCTGAGTG
>WRKC01000029.1 GCA_009778275.1 Methanomassiliicoccaceae archaeon | reverse complement strand
TCGCCGCATTGTTCTTAGCATTGCTTACGTCAACCGCTCTCGTATACATCGAGCAGACCGCATCATCGTCCGAGGCGGACCTCCTTGAGGAGACCCTTGAGGTCAACACCCTACATCTTAATGATCTGGTGGCCGGCGATACGTATCGGCCGACTGGAACGATAGAGTTGCCTGCATTGGAAGCAAACCAAAAAGGTGTGATAGACGGTAAAAGACCAGGAGGCAACATCACTATTTCCTCATTGGAATTTGATGGTGGTCTGTGGGGGGCCCCTCTGTTTTACATCGATGGACACAACAAGGGCGAATACCAATTCCTGAATCTTACTATTGAAACGAACTATAACGCCTTTGCGGCTATACAGATCGGAAACGACGATGGTGACAAAGAGGGAAGCGTCTCTATAGAAAATGTTAGGTTTATCGGTAGTCCCTATGATTGCTCGATCAATTCCTTCTGCAGCGAATTGAATATCGATTCATGTTATTTCGAGGCCGGAGGCGGAATTTGGATGCATATTTTCTCTTACAGCGGAGACGTGACCGTGAACGATTCGTATTTTTACGGTGGCGGGATTGACATCATTGTCTATGATGCCGGCGACAAAAGCGTCACTGTCAAGAACTCTTACTTCGAATGCGGCGGGGACGCAATATCATATTACTCTGACGCCGTGGACCTGTTGGTCAGCGATTGCACCTTTGTCGGAGGATATGATACATCGGTGTTTGTAGGAATGTCGGGGCCCGGAGGCGAGATAAAACTGGAGCGTTCCCTTTTTACCTGGAAGTACGACGGCGGCAGCTATCTCAGCGGTCAGGCGGTCCGAGTGGGGCGTTCGGAAACAGGCCCGGGCGAAGGGAGGGTTACGATAGATGAGTGCAGTTTCTTTGAACTGGCACCGAGCTTTAACTCTCAGATAGTGAGCCTCTCAGACGTAACGTGGTTCTCGATATCGGGAACGACCTTCTACGGCAACCAGACGGGCACTGGAGGGTATTATGATGGAGAGCCGATACTGGGGGTCTATCCTGTATCCGGAGGGTCGGGAACGATCGTCAACTCGACGTTCTGGGGCAATATGGTCACAAATGACTCATATCCCACGGCATGTGTCCTTTTGGACCTGGATGATTCGCACGTCGACCTTATCCACAATACATTCTTTGACAATTACTACTCGGACGGGACCTCGTCCATACCGGCGTCCATTGAGATATTGGGGGGCGAGGCCAATTTCATCAATTGCATCCTGTTATGCGACGACAACAGTACGGGAAGCACGATCTGGAGTGACTTTGGGTACATCTCGGTGCGCGGATGCATAGACAACCCCGATGTCGGGGGGTCCGCGGAAAACGTGCTGATGAGCGCGTTCGCATTCGACGACGGCCGGAGCGCGGGATGCAAACTGGACGGATTCTCTCCCGAGGTGATAGTGACGATACCGATAGTGCCATTCGGAAAGGCATATCATTCGGAAGATGCGTACACCGACGATTTGCCTGAGAAGGACCAGAGAGGCAACCCGAGGGGTCCGGAGCCTGATATTGGCGCAGTAAGTATCCTTTTTACAAAATTCGTCGCGGGTTCAGGCGGAGAGGCGGCTTGGGCTGTATTCACCTACTACGGTCCCACTCCGTACTCATTGGAATACCCCTACTGGTTCTTCGGTTACAACTGGAACGAACCCCCCTATTACTATTACACTTACTTTGAGAGCCTAGCAGTATCGGAGAACGGGGACGGTAAGATAGAACTTCCCTACTACCCGTACCCCGAATACATGGGAGAGCATAAGTTCCTGCTCGGCTGGAGCACGGACCCCGCCGCAGAGATGCCGGACCCGACACTCGCTTACATCGACTACGAGATATCCGGCGAATTCGCGGCGGGAGAGACGTATTACGCCGTATGGAACGATTACCCCTTCATCACGTTCGTCCCGGGTAAGGATTTTCCTCCGGTCACGATGCTGTGGGAACCCGAAATGTCGCCTCCGACGTACCCTGTGGTCGGCGGAATGGCCCTGACCAAATGGACGTACGAAGTTGAAGGCATGACAACCGTGTGGGACCCTTCGGATGGACCTTACTTCCTGACCGTGTATGGGCAGTGGGAGCCCGTATCGACCGCGGAGCTGACGGTAGAGTTCAGGGACGGGGGTAAAACGACCTCCGTTAACGTTACGTACGGGAACACCGTCGCGAAGCCGGCAGATCCGGAACGCGAGGGATACATTTTCATGGGATGGTTCACCGCCGCGACCGGCGGCACTAAATGGGATTTCAGCGCAAAAGTGACCAGCAACCTGGTGCTTTTCGCCCAGTGGGATGAGGTGATCTCTCTCACCGTGACCTTCGTTCCGGGCAACGGCGGCGATCCCTTCACTTCGGAAGTGATGAAAGGACAAACGCTGTCCTCACCGCAGTCCCTGACCAGGGAGGGTTACAACTTCAAAGGATGGTTCACCGCCGCATCAGGCGGCACTAAATGGGATTTCGGCTCGCCCGTAATGTCGAGCATGACCCTTTATGCTCAGTGGGAAATAAACGGACAGGGAGGCGGCGACGATCCGACCCTTACAGGCGGAGATGTCGTGCTCATCGCGGCGGGGATAGTGGCGGCCTCATTCGCCACTCTGGGGGCCGCGGGGTTGGCCGGCGCCACAGGTATCGGATCCCAGGCGTCTATCGCAAATGTCCTGCAGCAGGGTGCTTACGCAGATTCCGGTGCGGACTCGTCCGGAGAAGATAAGAACAGGCGTAGCGTGATATTCGATCCGAGGAACGGCAAAAACCCGTGGGCAAGCTCTGTGATGCTGGGGCGTCAGGTTGACAGGCCGGGCAACCCGAAGCCGCCGAGCGGAATGATGTTCTCGCACTGGTCGACCACGCCGGAAGGACCTCCGTTCGATTTCATGACACCGGTGAACAGCGTCCTGCATCTGTACGCAGTGTACGTACCGGCGGCGTGAAGAGAGCGGAACGGGGTTAAGCCCTTTCAGCCTCGGATGCGGGGATCACGCCGATCTTCATGTTGTATTTGATCTCATAGGAGAACATCCAATACACACCGTACAGGAATATCGCCAGGTAGCAGCAGTATCCGAGAAGCACCGCCCAGACTGCGGGGGTAGTGCCGAACAGCAGCGCCACATCGTACATATGGTAAAGGACCAGGGCTATTATCACAAGGAATGCGGTCACCACCAAGGTCCATATCTCTTTGAGGTGCTTGCTCTCTTTTTTTCCGGTTATGTATCCGGTGGAAGTGGCAAGCACGAAACCCATGAACACGCCGATGAACGGTATCACAACCGCCGCAGTCGCGTTGCCCGATGCGGACATGTCCGCAGCGAGGAAACAGAGTTCTCTCGTAGCAAAGGCGAGACCCATGACCAAGGCGAATCCCGACAGAAGGGACGCTTTTGTCGTCCATCTGTCGTCGATCTTGAATGCCAGCATCAGGGCCATTGCGCCGAAGACTATGCTTCCGAGGTTCTGTAATGCCCTATCGTTGAAATCCTCGGCCCTGACGCTTGCCCAGACAGCGGTTATGAGGAGAACCGACCCCAGCGCCAGCAGGAGCATCTTCATTTTAAAGGCATCCTTATGGTCCGTGTGCTTGTAGTAATTCAGCGGCCCGCCGTCCTCGCGGACGCTCATGTTCTCTTTTATCTCGTGCGAGAACATCGAATACAGCCCGTACAGGAATATCGCCAGGTAGCAGCCGTATCCGAGAAGCACCGCCCAGACCGCCGGGGATGTGCCGAACAGCCCCGCCACGTCATAGATGCGGTACAGTGTAAGCCCCGTTATCGTCAACAGAGCGATGATGACCAATATCCTGATCTCTTTGATGAGCCTGCTTTTTTTCCTTCCCACAATGTAGCCCGCGGATCCGGTGAGCACGAAACCCATGATCACGCCTATGAACGGAACGGCCACGTTCAACGTGACGCTCCCTCCCGAGGCCCCCATGTCTGCGGTGAGGAAACAGAGCTCTCTCGTTGCGAAGGCCATACCGATGACCATGACGAATCCCGCCATGAGGGACCCTTTCGAGTTGAAAGTGTCATCTATCCTTATTCCAAATGTCAGGACCATGACACCGAAGATGATGCCGCCCAGGCTCTGGAGGGCCTTGTCTTGAAAATCCTGCCCCCTGAAGGCCGCCCAAATGGCGGTAAACAGCATCGTCAGTCCCAGAACGATCATCAGTATCTTCAGCATCCTAGCTTCGGTGAATTTCACATACTAACGATTGTTTAATGTTTATTTAAAACCTTTATATGACAATCATCACAACCATCAAACGAATTTGGTTAAATAGCGGTATCTATGTAGCAATGCCATGTCGGACGCAGAGAACCCCGCCG
>WRKC01000028.1 GCA_009778275.1 Methanomassiliicoccaceae archaeon | reverse complement strand
GAGTGGACAGGGCGAGATTCGAACTCGCGGCCTCTACCATGCCAAGGTAGCGATCTTCCAACTGATCTACCTGCCCGTATGTCCTCTGAATGAAGAGCCATTATTAAAGATTTGGCTTATCGTCCGCAGATCTCGGCCTGTGTTCGTTTATATAAGTTCAGGGCATATGAAAATCGGTTAATTTATCATGTCCAGACCGACGACGAAAGCCGAACTCATCAGCGCTGCGAACGAACAGAACGACAAGTTGTGGAAATTGATAGATTCCATGTCGGAGGATGTGCAGAATGCGGCATTCAGCTTCGGGGATGTCACCGATAAGAAAGAGGCGCATTGGACGCGCGATAAGAATCTGCGGGATGTGCTCATACACCTTTACGAATGGCATCAGATGGTCAAAGGATGGCATGAGGAAGGCACCGTCAAAGGAGGTATGCCAGCGGTTCCTGGGGAAGGCTATACCTGGGTGACCCTCCCCGGCCTTAACATGGAAATATGGAAGAGATACCAGGATGTCCCTCTCGCAGATGCGAAGGATATGCTCAGAAAAAGCCACGGGGAGATAATGGGCATAATCGGATCCCATACCGACGACGAGCTTTTCTCCAAAGGCTTTTACAAATGGACGAAGACCACCTCGCTCGGGGCGTATTTCATCAGCTGCACATCGAGCCATTACGATTGGGCGATAAAGAAGATAAAACTGCACGCAAAGAACAACAAATGATCGTCTGGCACCGCATCAATATTATATGTGATGACGATTGCCCCGCGTGAATGCAATAGAAGTATCCAGTCTCAAAAAATACTTTGGCGATGTCAAAGCAGTGGACGATATCTCCTTCACCGTGGCTACCGGGCAGCTCTTCGCTTTTCTCGGACCGAACGGTGCGGGAAAAAGCACTACGATCGATATATTATGCTCGTTTCTGAAGCCTGATTCCGGAGAGGTGAGGATATTCGGGAACACGCTCGGCGAAGACGATGATAAGATCAGATCCGATATCGGCGTAGTATTTCAGAACGGCACTCTGGATCCTTTGATGACGGTGAAAGAGAACCTAATGTTCAGGGGGAGGCTGTACGGCTCGGATTCCATAGAGGAAAGGCTCCAGAGGGCCATGGAAATCGTGGGCATTTCGGATATTGCCGACAGAAGATACGGCAAACTCTCGGGAGGACAAAAAAGAAGGACGGACCTTGCCAGAGCGCTTATACATACTCCCAAGCTCCTGTTCCTTGACGAACCCACCACCGGACTGGACCCCCAGACCAGACACAATGTCTGGGAGATGATTCTCGATCTAAAGAACAAGGAAGGCGTGACGGTGTTCCTCACGACGCACTACATGGAGGAAGCCGCAGGAGCAGATTATGTGGTCGTCATAGATAAAGGAAAGATATCTGCGGAAGGGACCCCCACCGAGCTCAAGGAAAGATTCAGCTCGGATGTGATAAGGATGGTGCCCAATGACATCTCTTCATTCTCAGATATGCTCAGAGCGGACGGCGTGAGCTTTTCAGAGGAAGCGGGCGTGATAACGATACCAGTCGATCACACTATGGACTCTCTGCCTCTGATAGACCGCTACCGTGGCCAAATATCCAACATCCAGGTCCTGAACGGCACGATGGATGATGCTTTTGTGAACATAATCGAAGGGGGCGAATTGGAATGATCTCCAACATCACCCTGTTCGCTTCCCGCAACATAAAGGTCTTCTTCCGGGACAGGGCCGCAGTGATGTACTCGATGTTTGCCGCACTGATCGTCATCGGACTTTACATCTTGTTCCTCGGAAACGTCCTCACGGAGGGCTACCCGGAACTCCCCAATGCGAGGACCATCATCGACAGTTGGGCGATGGCTGGTCTGATGGCCGTCATTCCCGTAACTTCGACCCTTGGCGCTCTGGGTATAATGATACAGGACCGGCTGACCGGTGCGGCACGCGACTTCACTGTATCCCCGATGAAAAGGCACGAGATAGTCGGCGGATATGTTCTGAGCACTTTCGCGGTGAGCACAGTATTGTGCCTGCTGTCCCTTGCGTTCGCAGAGGTCTATATCGCATCCAACGGCGGGGACCTGCTCGGCGCGATGCAGTTCGCCAAGGTCATAGGGATAATGCTCTTGTCGGTGGCTTCCGCAAGTGCGGTGATGCTTGTTGTAGCCCTTTTCATAACCTCTAACACGGCTTATTCTTCCGTAAGCTCCATCGTCGGAGTGATGATCGGTTTCATTACGGGGGTCTTCATTCCGATCGGCACGCTGCCAGCCGCGATGGTTTCGGTCGTGAAGATCGTTCCAGCATCGCATTCCGCATCTTTATTCAGACAGGTGATGATGGAGAAGCCGATGGAGACCATGGCGGGAATGTCTCCCGACGAGATACTGAATTTCGAATTGGATATGGGCGTTAGGTTCGAATTCGGCGACCAGCTTGTCACGCCGGAACTGAGCGCTCTGATACTTGCCGCGGTCTGCGCGGCATTCTTCATCGTTGCTGTCTTGAAGCTTTCAATGAAACAGCGGTAAGTCCGCCAAAAACATCTTCCCCTTTTTCTCAGAATTCCGAGTTGAGCGTGGACTGGAACCTGTGCACTTCGCCGGGTATGCGGGTCGGGTACTTTCCGTTCACGCACGCCAGGCAAAGCTCGTTCTCCGGCTTGCCGATCGCTTCGATGAGGCCATCGATGCTTATGTATCCCAGACTGTCGGCGCCGATGATGTCGCAGACGTCTTCCACGGTGCGCCCGTTCGCGACGAACTGCTCCCTGGTCTTCATGTCGACGCCGTAATAACACGGGGCGATCACGGGCGGGCTTCCGACGCGGACGTGGACCTCTTTCGCCCCGGCCTTTCTGAGCATCGATATCAATTTCTTAAGTGTGGTGCCCCTGACGATGCTGTCATCGACGATGACCATGCGCTTGCCGTCAACGGTGCTCTTTATCGGATTCATTTTCATCGAGACGGCCAATTCCCTTTCTTTCTGGTCAGGGAGTATGAACGTCCTTTCGGCAAAACGGTTCTTCATGAACCCTTCCTCATAGGGTATCCCGGACGCTATGGAGAAGCCTATCGCGTGCGCCCGGCCGGAGTCGGGGATGGGCATTATCATATCGACGTCGGCGGGGCATTCCCTTGCGAGTATCTCTCCGATCCTCTTCCTTACGTCGTATACCTCTCTTCCGTCGATCACGGAATCGGGCCTCGCGAAATATACCCATTCGAACATGCAGTGGGCTTTGTGTTTGCTCACGATGCCTTGGTAGGGTATGAAATGGTCGTGCATGACCTCTATTATCTCTCCTGGGACGACATCTCTGATGAACGTTCCGTTCAGCGCATCTATGGCCGCGCTCTCGGAGACGATTATGTGCCCCTCTTCGATCTCGCCTATGCAGAGCGGCCTGAGCCCGTACGGGTCCCTCACGCCGAACAGCCTGTCGTTTATCAGTATCGTCAGGGCGTATGAGCCTTCCAGGTCCCCCATCATGCTCTTCATCGCCCTTATCGGGTCATTGTATTGGACCATGTACTTGCTGAGGACCTTCACCACAAGTTCGCTGTCGGAATCGGTAAGGAACGAAGTTCCCGATGCCAGATACTTCTCTTTGAGCTCGGCGTGGTTGGTGATGTCGCCGTTATGTGCGATGGCGACCGTCCCGAAACTCGTCATGACGGTCAGCGGCTGGGTGTTGAGCACGCTTTTGGAGCCTGCGGTTGAATATCTCACATGCCCTATGCCGATGTCGCCTTCAAGGCCGCTTATGTTCTCGGTGCTTAGCGCCACCTGGACCAGGCCGTTGTTCTTGACTGTATGCAGGTCGCCGTTCTTGAAAACCGATATTCCCGCGCTCTCCTGACCGCGGTGCTGGATTATCATAAGTGTCTTATGCAGACCGGCTACTACGTTGTATGTGGCGGCGATGCCGACAATTCCGCAGCTGTGTTTTGGACCCGACATATTATCCTTAATCGCGGGCTTTAGCCCATGTATAAGATCTCATCTTAGCGGTCTTGCCGTAGCCGCATGAAGCACAAACCCCTCTCCTCGCGTGGTAAGCGCGTTTTCCGCATCTGCGGCAGGGTATATGGGTCTTGTATTTGTTGTGCCTTCCTTGGGCTGGTGTTCCTGTTCCCATGATCTGTCTCTCCTTATGGTGAAATGTAAATTACGTTGTCCCCGCGGACAATGACCAAACTGATCTTCCTGACCGGCTCCCCGTTGTAGAACTCCTCTGCGTTCTTCAGCACAACGTTCATGTGAGGGTCATATCCGTCGAGTACGCCTCTGTACTCTCTCTTTCCTTTTAGTTCGACGATCACATTCTTATTCGCCGACTGACTGAGAACAGATAATGGCTT
>WRKC01000027.1 GCA_009778275.1 Methanomassiliicoccaceae archaeon | reverse complement strand
ACCATGATATCTATCTCCTCATGCCACGAGCTCGGGAGGAGCGGCATTATCCTCGATTGCACCAGCTCCCTCTCGTACGATTCGAGAAGGTGTGCCAGACCGTCCACGTTCGCCTTGATCGGAGTGATGACATCTTTGGTGAGCACTTCCGGAAGATCATGGAACAGCGCAGTGTAGAAGTTGTTGTACACCTGCTTGTTGTCTGCTTTCCGGTCCAGGTCGTTCAGGAATATCATGTCGGCCACCATCAGCGAATGACCTAGTACCGTTGTCCTCGGTATGCGGGGTGTTCTCGCCCATCTCTGCTGGAACCTCAGCTGGCCGATGAGATCTATGAAATCAAAGGTGTTCTCGTCGTCCATCTGTTTTTTGACGCCTATCAGGTCCAGATGCTGCAGTATCTGTCCGTCTATCTCTTTCTTGGTGTTCTCTATGCCGTACATGGAGCGGTTCGCATCGTAGATCGTCTTGAACTCCCACTTGGTCGCGAGATAGTGCGCCGCCCTGATGATGTCGTCCTCTTTCGACCTCTTCTCCGAGTGGAGATAGATTTCCAGCCTGGACCTGAATTCCGGATCGGCCTCCGGCACGTTTGCGTCGAAACAGCTGACCACATATCTGTTGACCTCCTCCGATCTCTCGGAGATGATCCTGTGGAACACCTGAGGTTTAAGGTCGGTCATCACGCTCCGCTGAATGAAAGAGAAAAGGGAGTGCTCTATTATCTTCCTCCAGTCAAGTTTTGCCCCGCCTTCCGTCTCCTCGTACTTTCCGAGCACCCAGGCGATGGCCGCTTTGTGGGCCTGTTTATCCAGTTCCGTCAGGTCCACCGTCCGCAGGTGGTCGTTCCACCTGTGCATGTTCGCGGTGTCGAATATCAGATAGAGCATATCCCCATTCAAAGCCTTCTTTTTGGACATGTAGCACCTTATCAGTTGGAGTGTATTATCAGAATGCCGTTCTTCGAATTCTCATCATGCTCCAAGAGACGCGTTTCTTTTTTGGGTACGTTGTTCTTGTAGCTGATGGCGCGGCTCGGCTCCGCGGTGTAATCTATGAGATACGGCTCATCGAGATCGTTGGGAACCCAACGCGCATCGTTCCTTATCTCTTCGAACCTCTCGAACTCTTCCTGCTCTTTTCTGAGCGCCTCAAGCTCGTAGGATCTTTGGACCTCCGACTTCTCGAACTCTTCCTGCTCTTTTCTGAGCCTCGTTCCTTCCACTTGTATGAATGTTGAAGAGATGACGATAAGTACTATTCCCACGGCCATTAGTATTTCTGATGTTAGCTGGCCAAGGGAGATTATCTCGATCACCCCCAGGGCCCCGGCTGACAAGAGCGCCATACCTATGACGTCCAAGAAAGCCCATGTGTGCCCTTTGTTGACCATATTCATAACCTTATATTGCACGAACAGTTAATAAGGGTGCCCAAAGAAGGCACCAATCGTCCGCCGGGATCATTTCCTCATCGGCCGCTCTCGACACGGAACCATTTTCGCTGCCGCATCCAAAAAGTTTCCACTCAGAGGATGCGATGCGTCTCCCTCATCGGCGAAAGAAAATAAATCAAATATAATAGTCAGACGATGACCTCATCATGAAGATATCAGACAGGCTCGGATCCATTCCGATGTCGGGGATCAGGAAGATGTTCGATCTGGCCGGCCCGGATTCCATAAATCTCGGTCTCGGAGAACCGGACCTCGATCCTCCGAAAGAGGCCGTTGAGGGAATGAATGATGCTGCCAGCAGAGGGCTGAACAAGTACGGGCCTACCGCAGGCATACCGGAACTTAGAAAGGGGGTCGCGGAATGGTTCTCAAGATACGGGGACCTTACAGGAGACAATATCATGATTACTCCGAGCGGCTCCTCGGCTCTATTGGAGGCCACTCAGGCATTTATCGACCCCGGGGACGAGGTGCTCGTCCCCAGCCCGGGGTTCGTCATCTATTACCCGCACACCAAGCTCGCCGGGGGAAACCCAGTGGAGTACAAGCTTACCGAAGGGGATTTCCTTCCTGACATGGAAGATATGAAAAAGCTGATCACAAAGAGAACAAAGATGATCGTTGTGAACAGCCCTTCGAACCCGACCGGCGGGGTTCTTGACGAAAAAACATACAAAGCGCTTCTTGACATTGCGGAGGACCGCGACCTGATGATACTATCCGATGAGGTATACGATGCCTACATCTATGAGGGAAAGCACTTTTCTTTCATGAACCGCCTGGACAGGGCAGTCGTTGTCAACGGTTTCTCGAAGATGATGGCGGTGACAGGTTGGAGGATGGGCGTAATCTGTTCTAACAAAGAGATAATGAATGACCTCATCAAGATGCAGTACCACGTGTGCGCCAGCCCGAACATGCCGGCGCAGTACGGGATATTGAACGCGCTTCCGGCGATGGAGAGCTATCTCGAGAATGCCAGGAAGATATTCAGGGCCAGAAGGGACCTTATCTCAAAAAGGATCAATGAGATAGACGGCATGAGCATGACTCCGCCGAAAGGATCGTTCTATGCATTCCCGTCGTACGATCTCAAGATGAGTTCGGAAGACCTTGCGGGCGAACTCGCAAAGAACGGCCTCATCTGCACCCCGGGGTCCTCTTTCGGGAAATACGGGGAAGGACACCTGAGGTTCTCCTACGCCGCAGACGAGAGAAAGATCAATGCGGGAATGGATATACTTGCAGACACTATGGGAAAACTAAGGAGCGGATGAAATGGCAGAGAGGATCAATCTTGACGACCCCAACGCAGACCTTTTCGGCATGAACGAAGAGGAGATCTCAGAAGAAGAGATGATAGAGAAGCAGCTTTATGAGAAGAACCCGAACAGGGTCGCCGCCTTGGGCGACCTTTGGTACGACTCGATGCTCAGAGAGATAGATGGCATGGATATCCCTGAGGAAGCCAAAAGGAAGATGATATTCAGCATGACGGCGAACGGTGTGCTTGATATGATAAGCGACTCTGTCGAGGAAGAACTCGGGTGGGATGTCACCCTCAGCTTTGACGTGTACCTGGGAGTCCTTCTTACGAACAAGAAGTTCAAAGTGGACCTTTTCGAGGGCCACATGAAAGCGCTCCTTACCGTGAAAAGGGATGACTTCCCTGATGATGAAGCGTTCGAGCTGGCACTGGAGGAGTTCGAAGAGAAGTGGTGGGACATACCCCAGCCTCTGCTCGAAAAAAGGACCCCTAACGATGCCATAAGAGAGACGCTCTTGAAATACGGATTGGCAGAATGAACGAGGTCTCGGTTTCCGCCCCGGGTAAATTCGTCATTTTGGGCGAGCATGCGGTCGTTTACGGCAAGCCGGCGATAGCCCTTGCCATAAACAAAAGGTTCCATCTGAGCATGAGAAGGGACAATGAGTTCAAGATCAACAACGAAGCGACGGACATACGGGCGAACCCGCACATGAGGTACATCTCTTCAAAGAACGACATGCTTCCCGTCTCGGTGCACATTGACAGCAAGATACCCACGGGTTCCGGGCTTGGATCATCGGCAGCACTGTCCGTTACTTTTTCTGCCGCCATGCGGACCCTCTGCGGGATGTCCTTGGACGAAGAAGAGATCGCAAAGGAGGCTTTCGAAGCGGAATTTTTCAGCCAGGGAAGAGGCAGCCCCATGGACACCTCCATTTCCGCCCATGGTTACGGAATAGCTCTGAACGCGCCTGCGGCAGAGGAGGACCTTCTCTGGAAGATAACCAAAAACGAACACGCCTGGAATATCTCAAAGATGGACGTCCCGCCCATGACATTCGTCATCGGTAACACTGGGATAAGGGCGGCGACCGGCCCCCTTGTGGAGAAAGTAAGAAAATACAAGGACAGCAACCGCTTTGCGGCGGATATGGTCGATGAGATCGGCAGGATAACCTTGGAAGGCATGGAAGCCCTTCGGAAAAATGACGTCGTCGGTCTCGGAGAGCTTATGACAAAGGATCACAAGCTGCTCTCGATCCTCGGCGTTTCCTCGAACGAACTGAACAAGCTTGTAGGGGCCTCCCTCCCCTATTCGTACGGTGCCAAGCTCACCGGCTCAGGCGGCGGTGGGAGCATGGTCGCGCTTACCGACCAGCCGGACAAAGTGTGCGACGCGATACATTCTCGGGGCGGAACACCGTTCGTAGTGAGGACCGGAGTGGAAGGGGTAAGGGTGTCGGTCAAAAGCGAATGATGAT
>WRKC01000026.1 GCA_009778275.1 Methanomassiliicoccaceae archaeon | reverse complement strand
TTTATCCCCGGCGATCCCGGCGAAGGCGACCTGGACCAGGTCCCAGTTCTTCTCGCTCATGGCGATTGAGAAAAGGAAAGACATCGTGGAGCCGCATCCGGACGTCATGCCGTCGATGCCATACAGGTGGGGGTTGGCGTAGCATACGCGCTTCGCGTGCTGCTCGACGGTATGATGGTCAAGCACTATCACATCGTGGTCCAAAGAATCCAGCTGCCCGATGTACGACGCGCCGAGGTCTGAGAGGATTATGCAGGAAGAGGAGGTGTTGCGTATGAGCTCCATCGCCTCGTCGTTCAGGCTTGTCAGAAGAGTTATCCTGAACTCTTTTCCGGCCCTCAGAAGGGTCTTTGCGATTATCGACGCTGAGGATATGCCGTCAGCATCATAGTGGGAGTACACTTGAATGAAATCGTGGCCGCTGACGATGCCGGCGGCCTGAGATAAGGTTGTAAGTAGTTTGGAGGGAAGGACGGTATCGTCCATAGGGCCCTCACTTGAGCATTATCTCTGCGTTCGCGAGGGAATACTTCCAGGTCTTGGGGAGAACTCCGGTACGCTTGTAGTAGCGCTCCAGCCTCCTGATCTTCGCTTCGATCAGGTTGAGTCCCCTCAGGTTGGAAACATCTCCCCTGTTGTTCTTTACGTGAACATTCAGCGAGATGGCCCTTCTCATAAGATTTGAAAGGTCTTCCGGAAGATCGGGCATGACCCCCTTCTCCTTCATGATCTCGGTGACGGTCTTCCCGGTCGCCAATCTCACGTTGGGAACGCCATACTGGTCCCTGAGGATGAGTCCTATCCTGGCGGAAACCGTTCCGCGCTCGGCGAACTGCACGATGAGGTCCTCTATCTCGGTGGCTGTTAGAGGCACCCACTCAGGGTTCTCGGTTATCATTGGGCGTTTCGAACAGGATGCGCCTTTTCTTCTTGTGTGCATTCTTGCCATATTTTGATTCTCCGATCATTATTTGCGGCGAGGCTTGACACTCCAATTAAGAAGGAGTATAAAAGGTTGACCTCTTTATTTCGCGTATAGGGATAGGACGGCCGAACGCGCCCACGGCACCACGGCGTCGTATTCGGAACGGTCAAAGGCCGTATTCTCGGGGATATCGCTGAACATTTCAGAGACCATCTCCGGCGAGCCGTTCGTTTTGTTGAGAAGGATGCATGCGCAGACGAAGCAGTGCCCGATATCCTTTACCTCCAAGACCCTGATCTCATATCCGGATTCCTCAAGGAATTCTCTCTTCGCGGCATCCTCCGCTGATTCTCCTTCCTTGATCCCGCCGCCCGGCATCTCCCAGCCGCCGCGCTTCTCGTTGAAGACCATAAGGAAACGGTCGCCGTCGAAAGCGACCGCATAGGCGGTCTCCACGTCACTTCCTCTTGAAAACGAACATGCAATGGTCGCTCTCGTATGGCTCCAGGTCTCTGAAGTCCAATATCTCGAACCCTCTTTCCTTCAGCCTTTTCTCGGACGATTTGAAGACCTCTGAGGGATACGAAGCGACGTTCTCCGACCGGGCCTTGATGACCACCATCCCAACATCGACGCGAAAGAAGTCCATATTGTCCGCAATGATGTCCGCCTGTCTCTTCTGAGCGACATCGGCATAGACGACGTCCAGCGTTCCGACGGCGAATTGGTATTCTTCCGGGTTGATCGCATCCCCCAATATAGGCAGCATGTTAGGTCTGGTTGCACAGGTGTTCACAAGCTCCCTGAACATCCTCGGCGCGAACTCTACGCAGTACAGCCTGCCGTTCGCCGCGATATCGGAGATATGAGATGCGGTGGTCCCGCTGGAAGCTCCGAGATAAAGTACGTTGCTGTCCTTTTTTATCGGAAAGACCCTGCCGCCGGTCTTTATGTACGCCGCAAGCTTGCTGATCCTCGGATTCCATTCGCGATATTCATGGTCGGATATCTTCACAAGTTTCTCCCCGTATACTCTTATGCCGGGGTTGGATGAAAGCGTATAGAGCTTGTTGTTCTCTGAATATACCGAGCCTCCTGCGAAGTCTACAGGGATCATCGGTTTGTAATGGAAGTATGATTTAATAATTCCTCTATAAAAAAAGTATATTTGAATATATATGAAACCAGTAAATTTTTATACTGGCCAAATAATTTTAATATCAGCGGACGAGGTTGAATAGATATGGCGGGAACGAAGAAAGTATTATTGGTATATGCGATTCTGATGGGGATAGGCGGCTTAATCGGTATACTGGGGGTGTTCTTGGCGTGGCTGGATTACGGCGGCGGGGACACCACGACGGGATGGGAGATAATAAGGCTGGCGACTGAAATGGATTACTTCACGAGCGGTTATATCCAGTGGACGCCGCTTTTGGTCCTGATATTCTCATCGTTGGCGGTGATAGCCGGAGCGGCCGCATCCGCTAAGCCGAGCATATACAAGTGCGCGACAGCGGTGGCATCCGGCCTGATCGTGCTGATCGCAGCGATAGTATTCCTGCTCTACACAGAGCCAGGGTTCAGAGTGATTGACGATCTGGGCATAGGCGTCTACTTCGCTATCGCCTCAGGCGTACTGATAGTGATAGTGGGATTGTCGAGGGCGTTCATGAAGACCTGAAGGGCCGACGGATACCCAAACCTCTTACGATACCCTTTTTATTATGAAAATTATTATTCGCATATGTCCGACGAAGGTCCGAATTTTGCCCAAGGTTCCGCCGAACTGCTGAAGATAATGATGCTGGTGGGTGCGGCCCTCGGCATATTCAGCGTGTTCATGCTGTGGTTCAGTATGGATTTCGTTCTGGTCCAGTTCAAATACACAGGGCCGGACTTCCTTTTGAAGAGTTTCGATTATCCGGACACCTATCCCGGCGTAGGGTACTACGCATACATGCCGTGGATCGTTCTTTTCGCATCGGCGGCCGCGGTCGGCACTTCTCTGTTATCCTTTACCAAGCACGAAAGGAAGGGGGCCGCCGCCGGAGCCGCCTTGGGGGTGGCCATGCTGGCGGCAACGCTCCTCTATGTGTTCTATCCTTTGTCAAAGATGGTGGTGTCCGCTCCGGGCGCGGATCTGATCGCGGAAATAAGGCTCATGAAGTATCTGGACGCCGGCGTTTATTGCGCGGTGATCGCGGCCGTCTTTCTGATAGTGGGAGGCATGATCGTGTTTATGATCAGGAAGGACGGCACCGGGACCCAAGAGGGCGAATAATCAAAAGAGCAATATATTGCGACCCACTTCTCACGGCCATGATGGATATTCTCAGCAACATTGCCGATGCTGTAGAGGAAGCGATAAAGAAGATCCCCGATTCAAGAGCCAGGGGAGAGTGCATCGGCATGGGTGCCGACGGCACGTCCACTTCTCAGATCGACAAGATTGCGGAGAACACGGTCCTTGCGTTCATTCAAAGGAACAACATCCCCCTGAATGTCCTGAGCGAGGAGATAGGGTTCGTCGATAACGGAGGAAAGGAGACCCTAGTGCTCGATCCCATAGACGGGACGTCGAACGCTATCGCAGGGGTGCCTTTGTTCACGATCTCTATGGCCATCGGTACAAAGCGCCTCTCCGACGTACACACCGCTTACCTTCGGAATCTTGCCACGGGCGATGTGATCACCGCGGAGAAGGGAAACGGCGCATACAAGAACGGGTCGCGGATCCACGTCAGGAAAGCAGACATGGGCGACCTGTTCATGATGATATATCTGGGCAACGGCGCCCACCCGGCATCGTTCAATCTCGCAAAGAGGGTGAAATCTTCCCGTTCATACGGCTGCGCGTCATTGGAGATGACGCTTGTAGCGGAAGGGGAGGCGGACGGCTTCCTGATGCATGCGGAAAAATATACGCGGGCGATCAGGGTCGTCGACATCGCGGCCAGCGCACTCATCCTGAGGGAAGCGGGGGGAGAGGTCTATGACCTCGAGGGAAAGGTCCTGGAAATGGATTTCAACGTGGAGTGCCACTCCAACTTCATAGCTTTCGGCGACAGGAAGGTGTATGATTTCATCGTCAAAGCAAAGAATGAGATGCCCCCGTCGCCGACATACGGCATAACGGTGAACACAAAGGCCCCCGAGGCCGTCGAGTATGCGAAAAGGGTGCTGAGGGCCATGGAAGGCTGCG
>WRKC01000025.1 GCA_009778275.1 Methanomassiliicoccaceae archaeon | reverse complement strand
TACTGTTCCGGAAATGGGTTTCTACCCACCCATTTTTGTTGAAATAAAGGGTATTCAAGTTGATATACGGGGAACCGTCATAGACACCCATTCTGTTATTATTGGGATAAAATGATCATTTTCGTGAGATATTCAAGGCAACACCTGTGATTGCGGCAAAAAAGTCAGTTTTTACGCTGGTTTTTTGATAAATATTGCTATTGTATAATTAATTAAGTTTGTAGCTTAACTAAGTGAATTAATATTACATATGCTCTAAAGAATAAACAAAAAAGATATCAAAGGGAGATATAGTGCAATTAATAAAGTTAATTAAGATATTAGCTTAATTAATATTGATATAGAAAAAACCTCAGTCGAGGATCCTATAGCCGCAGCTGTCCCCCTCGAGTTGGAACCTGATGTTGCGATCTTTGAATATTGTCTCAAGTGTTTTCGCATGAATGCCGAGGCCCACATTGATGAATTGATTCTCTATCACCCTCTTACCCTCGTACTCGGCCGTGGGCTGGAATCCTAGAGGCATATGCGCCGTCTGAACCTGCATGGCATAGATCATCCCCGCTTTGTCGTATATGGGGCCTCCGGACTGTCCCCTCAGACCGGGCGAGGACGTCTCCACATACATCATTTCATAATTGCCCTCTTTGCTTCTTCCTTTGAGGACATTCCGCGTATGTATGCCGTCGTTGGGGAAAAGAGGCAGCGGAAGCACACCTTTCTTTATGCGGAAGGATTTCGTGTTCTCATCAAACTCCGATTCGACCTGAGCGAACGGGAACCCCAGCCTGCACACGCTGGTCCCCGACCTGAGGGAATCAGGGTTCCTGAAAACAGGGTATTCGGTTATCCACTTCGGATCGAACGGCTCCAGTCTGCCTATGCAGAGGTCTATCTGCCTGTCAACGAACGCTTCCACCAGTCTGACCCCGTCCCATGCCCACCAGAAGGAATGGTTGGTCAGCCATTCGGGATCGGCGCGTATGATGTTTGACGGAGAACCCGGTACCTGCTGCCGTGATGAGTTCAGCTCATTCACTTCTTTGATCTTCTTCTGGTCCCCCTGGAATTTTACGAAGGAATCGAACATGTGCCCCGCGGTCATTATCCATCCGTCGCTGTTGATGACAACGAACGCGCCGCAGGTCGCATTTACCTTGCCGTCCGTTTGTCTGGTGGAGATTATCAGTGGTCTTGTGAATTTAGCCGCCTTTTCGCACGCATCCGCAAACATAAGAGACTCTAATTGTCCAATCACTATAAATTTATCTCAAATAATTAAAAAATATTCGGGGGCGGATGCCCCTTTTTTGTTTACTGTTCTATTGCTTCGAAAAGCTCTGATATGTCCAGTACGGCACTTCCGATAAGGTACACGAGGGCCTCGTTCGCGAGTATCTTGTCGATAACGTTCGGGTCCGTAAGGGCCATCCTTCCTATGTGCAGGACATATGCTCTTGCCAGGTCCTGAGCGTACTTTACCTTGATGTCCATGGCCTTTGTGTCTTCCTCGCGGTCTTCCTCAGAAAGGCCGGGGAGATAGAAGTCCGTGTAAAGGTGCAGAGAGTTCTCCGGCAGGGAAGCGATGTCCCAAAGGTCCCCGGTAAGGTCGTTGCTTCCGTCCCTGAGGTCCTCAACTATCGATTTGTATCCCATAATGTCTTTTTTGAGGAAATCTATCATGTCGAGACATTTCTCCGCCTCGTCGCCGGTAAGGTTTGTTGCTTCCTCTTCGAATTCGTCGATCTCCATGATCTTACGTCCGATAACTGCACGCATGAGCTTTACTTGCTCTCTGATTTCTGCATTCCCATCCATATTTTCCACCAATTTTTCTTTAAAGCATGAGCTTATAAAACCATATGCGCTAATTTAATATAGTCTTTTTCATTTTCCGGGTTTCGGCATATCGTTTTGAGAAAAATATGCATACCTCATCGGTCTGTCTGGGGTTCTTCTCCTTCCAATTCGAACAAAAGGTCCTTTGCGTCCTCGTTCCCGCTTGAGGAAGCAAGTCTCAGCCACTTTATCCCTTCTGTCCTGTCCTTCTCGACACCATACCCTTCCATATAATACAATCCCACATAGTACATGGCCCCGAGCATTCCGCCGAGGGCCGCATCCAGGAACCATTTGAACGACAGTTCCGGTTCTGCCCGCAGTTCGGCAGACCCGATGTAGTAGATCACTCCGAGGCGCTCCATGGCAAAAACATCGCCCTGCTCTGCGGCCTTGCCATACCATTCGGCTGCTTTTTTCAGGTCCTTCTGTACCCCGGTTCCCGCTTCATAATATGCGCCGGTCTGGTATTGGGCGTTGATGCTGCCTGCGGCGGCGGCGTTCTTGAAAAGTTTAAAAGCTTTCTCGATGTCCTTCTCGACGCCCAGCCCTTCTTGGTAAATAAATGCGAGAGAGTTCCTCGCTTCCGAATTTCCCTGTGCGGCGGACTTTCTGAACAACTCCGCCGCTTTTGCATAGTCCTTTTCAACGCAGATACCGTCCATGTACGCTGTTCCCATGAAAAGCTGGGCATCGCTTATTCCCGCTTCTGCGCCTTTCCTTGAATATTCCACTGCTTTTTCTGTGTCCATGTTAGTGTAGTCATGCGAAATGAACAAACGCACAAGAAGCGTCATAGCGTACAGCTGTCCTTTCTCGCTTGCCGCCTCAAGCATTTCGAATCCCTTTTTTGTATCCTGTTCAACGCCCTGTCCGAAGAGACAGGCCATGCCCATTGCGTAGAATCCGTCGGGATCGCCCCTTTCTACCATTCTCCTTACTTCGTCTATATCGGCGTCAAACGTTCCCGTCTCGGTCTCGAACACGAATTCCTTGTTCTTTTCAACCACGAAGGTAAATCGTCTGCCCCACTTATATCATTTCACCCGAGCCCATTCTGAGCGACCGGAGGTAGCCTTCCGCTTTTTCATATTCAGGATATCTTCTCTCGTCCGCCCTGAATCTTTTGTCGTGGGCTCTCTGCCCCGGTCGATATCCCTGGGCCAAATGAAGGGATTCGTGATATACCACATAATCCAAGACGAACTCGGGTACGGAGACATCATCCAGCGCCGACGATACCCCGACCACCCTCATCATGGGTGAGCAGTACCCTATCTTCCGCATATTGGGTGTTCTCGTCCACGAAAAGAACGAATTATCGATGCCGGCAGGATCCAAAAGCCCGGAGTCGAGAAGCCTGTCCAGAGAATCGATGAGGGTCCGTTCGTTCCCTTCCGGCGAACCGGTAAGGTTCCTGCTCCTTCTGAGGTATATCTTTCTTTTGCTGCAGATATATTCATCGGAAGTGACCCATTCCAGATATGTTCTGCCGTACGTAGGTCTTCTGTTGACGATCGTCCTTATGACCGTCCCGGAGAAATCCCTCACTACCTCGTCAGGCGCATCGGAGAGGTAATCCGATATCTTTACATCGATACAGTCGCCGGACCTTTTCCAAGAGGCCTGAAATTCCTTAGGCCCGAAAAAAGAGGCGGACCTCAGCTCCAAGCCGTGGTCGGAGACGATGGGCGAGACGATCTCAAACAGTCTTCCGTTGGTCTGGACCATATCTCCTCGGTCTTGGCTCCAGCAGAGCGTCCTTCTGTTTCTGTTTCATCTGCATCGAATGTTCTGATTTCAGATTCTTTGTGTTGGCGTAATCCCTTCTCGTGTGATACATCAACGTGGATACCGTTGACGGCGTCGGCGTGAAGATCTGGACCTGCTCAGGGTTGGTCTTAAGCTCTTTGTGAACGAAATCGCTTAGTTCCTCCATATCCTCCTGATAGCACCCCGGATGAGCGGCGATGAAGTAGTAAGTGAGGAATTGATCATTTCCATGTTCGGCATTGGATTCGTCGAACATTCTCTTGAATCTCATCAGCACATCCGGTCCGGGTTTGCACATGAGCTCCAGAACATGCGGGACCGTATGTTCGGGGGCGATCTTCAGCTGCCCGGAGACGTGGTTCCCGACCAGACTGTCAACGTACTCTTT
>WRKC01000024.1 GCA_009778275.1 Methanomassiliicoccaceae archaeon | reverse complement strand
TCCGCAGAAGACAAAGAGGAACCGGATTAAACAGAACAGAACTGAAAAAACGGTTGTTATTTATACTTTAAAGAAATAGCGCGGATGCTCTTCAAGAGCCGATGAATGATGACGGTGCTTGCACCGGAAAGAGGTAACCGAAATGTCCGTATTTGTAAAGTTTGAGACACCGAAAGAGCTTTCTGACAAAGCTTACTCCCTCGCGGAGATCGCAAGGGACGGCGGAAAGATAAAGAAAGGAACGAATGAAGTAACAAAAGCAGTAGAACGCGGGAGCGCGGCCATCGTCATAATGGCGACAGACGTCAGCCCCCCGGAGATACTTGCGCACATCCCGGCGTTATGCGAAGAGAGGAACGTTGCCTATGTATACGTTCCGAGCAAAGCGGAGCTCGGGAACGCGATCGGTCTGGAGAAGCCAACAGCGTCCATTGCAATAATCGACGTGGGAAAGGGAAAGCCGATCTGCGACGAGATAACCCAGGCAGTCAAAGCACTGAAGAAATGAAGGTGAACTGAATGGTAGACACAGACAGCATCCCCTCAGAGGTTGTGGAGATAATAGGCCGCACCGGGATGACTGGTGAGGCCACTCAGGTCAAGGTCCGTGTATTGGACGGACGCGACAAAGGAAGGATCATCACCAGGAACATCATGGGCCCCGTAAGGATGGGAGATATTCTCATGCTCAGAGAGACCTCGAGAGAGGCAAGGAAGCTCGGAATGGGCAGGTGATCTTATGGTAGAAATAAGAAAATGTTCTTTCTGCGGAAGCAATATAGAACCCGGCACCGGGAAAATGTATGTCAAGAAGGACGGCACGGTGCTGAACTTCGACACCGGCAAATGTTACAAGAACATGGTCCAGCTCAAGAGGGTGGCAAGGACCACAGAGTGGACCGAGAAGGCCGGACAGGAAAAGGCAGCGCGTCTCAAAGCGGCAGAGAAGAAGGAGTGATCGCATGGTCACCGAACGAACCTACCTTATGGTCAAACCAGACGGCGTCCAGAGAGGACTTTGCGGCGAGATCCTGTCCCGTTTCGAGAAGAAGGGACTGAAGATAGTCGCGATGAAGTTCATGGTCATCAAAAAGGAAACGGCCGAGACCCACTACGGCGAGCATAAGGGAAAAGGGTTCTACGACTCACTGATATCGTACATAATATCGGGCCCGGTGCTTGCCATGGTCCTCGAAGGCGACAACGCCGTGGCCGTGTGCAGGAACATGATGGGAAAGACCAATCCTCAGGAATCGGCTCCCGGCACCATACGCGGAGACTTCGGGATGGTCACCGGAATGAACCTGATACACGGTTCGGACTCCCCCGCATCGGCCGAGAGGGAGATATCGATCTTCTTCAAACCAGAAGAGCTGATGTCCTACAAGAGAACGGCAGACGATTGGATCTACGAATGAGCCTCTCGACTCAAACATCTCTGCGAGCGTGATCGGATGGCGATAAGGCAACCGGTGGTCAGCGTACTCGGCCATGTGGACCATGGTAAGACGAAGCTTCTCGACAGGATCAGAGGGACCTCGGTGCAGGCCCGCGAGGCCGGAGCCATCACTCAGCACATCGGAGCGACCGAGGTGCCCATTGAGCACATCTATAATGTATGCGCTCAGCTGATAGGAAAGAAGAAATTCGACGTGCCCGGGCTGCTTTTCATTGACACTCCGGGGCACCATTCGTTTGTGACATTGCGTGCAAGGGGAGGGTCGCTCGCCGATCTCGCGGTCTTGGTCATCGATATAAGAGAGGGGATCATGCCCCAGACGATCGAGTCCATCCGCATCCTGAGGCAATACAAGACCCCGTTCGTCATAGCCCTGAACAAGATAGACACCATCCAGGGATGGATGCCCGAGGAGGGGAGACCTTTCATCCTCGCGGAGAAGCAACAGCAGCAACATACCCTTGATGCATTGAACGAGAAGATGTACAATGTGATATCCCAGCTGTCCGCGGAAGGTATATTCGCCGACAGATATGACAGGATAGACGATTTCACAAGAACAGTGGCGCTCGTCCCGATCAGCGCGAAGGAGGGCGAAGGCATACCCGACCTCCTGCTCGTGCTGATAGGACTGGCGCAGCGCTTCCTCGAAGAGCAGCTCGAGAAAGGGGAAGGCCCGGGAAAGGGTACGATCCTCGAGATCAAAGAAGAAAAAGGTCTCGGAAAGACGATGGACGTCATTCTCTATTCGGGAATGCTCGCCAAAGGGGACACCGTAGCATTGGGAACGAACGGCGCGCCGCACGTGACCAAAGTAAAGGCGATCCTGAAGCCTAAACCGCTGGACGAGATAAGGGACCCGAGGGACAGGTTCGACTCGGTCAGGGAACTGCATGCGGCGGCGGGCGTGAAGATCGCCACCCAGAGCATGGAGGGAGTGATAGCCGGCGCACCGTTCGTGGTGGTCAAAGGGCCGAACGACCCCGCCATCAGGGATCTGAAGGAAGATTCGTCCATAAAGATAGAGACAGCGGACAGGGGCATAACGATCAAGGCCGATGCGATAGGGTCGCTCGAGGCTCTCGCTTTCGAGACGAAAGCGGCAGGGATACCGATAAGGAAGTTCGGTGTGGGCGACATCATCAGAAGGGACGTGGTGGAAGCCGCGACCGGCGACAAGGCTAACCATGTGGTCCTCGGGTTCAATGTTTCCATAACAAAGGATGCGGAAGCGGAGATCGAGACCCTGGATGTCAAGGTCATGACGAATCAGATAGTATACAAACTGATAGAGGAATATCAGGAATGGTCGGATGAGTCCAAGAGGAAGACCGAATCCGACAAGAGGTCGGAGTTCTCGTTCCCGGCCAAGTTCAGGATACTTCCGAACTGTATTTTCAGAGCCAGCAAGCCCGCCATTGTCGGGGTCAGAGTGCTGGCCGGAAGGATAAGGATAGGCGAACGTCTCATAGGGGCGGACGGAAGGGACGCCGGAAGGATAAAGAGCATACACTCGGGAGAGGACACCCTCAAGGAAGCGAAACAGGGCGATGAGGTCGCCATCGGGATAGAGGGCGTGACCGCAGGCAGGCAGATCAACGAAGAGGACGTGATCTACGTCGATCTTATCGAGTCCGCCGTCAAACAGCTTGCGGGCCTTGACATAAACGATGATGAGAGGGCAACCCTCGAAGAGACCATCGCGATAAAAAGGAAGACGGACAACTTCTGGGGCATGTGATCCCCGCGTAATGCCCGAATACAGATACTCTGCATCTGGCACATGGTCCAGAGCGGAATCCTTTTTTACTAACGATACATACGGCCCCGCATGGGGTTGGGAATACTGGACCCTACAATCGCCACAGCGCTCGGCTATATCATAGTGACCCTTTGGCTGCTGTCCGTGGTCCTTGTCTTGTTCTTGATATTCTTCGAACGCTCCGACCCCCGCTCCATCGCCATTTGGATGGCGGTCATGCTCCTCTTGCCTGCGGTAGGGTTCTTCATCTACCTGTGTTTCGGACAAACGTTCTACAGGCGCAGGCATTTTATGATCAAGAATCTCACAGACGAGAGCCTTTTCAGGATAAAAGAGGAGTCCCTGAAAGAATTGAGTAAAAGGAAAGTTCCGGAGAACGAGGAAGAGATAAGGTTCGCAAGGGCCATGATGGACACCGGCAGCTCTTTCTACAGCGCAAACAATAAGCTGGATCTGTGTCTGACAGGCGCAGATTTCTTCAAACTCATGCTAAACGACCTGAGGAACGCGAAGAAGTTCATCCACGCTGAATACTACATAATACGCGACGACGA
>WRKC01000023.1 GCA_009778275.1 Methanomassiliicoccaceae archaeon | reverse complement strand
TCGTCGTGGGAGACGGAACGGCCTATCTTTCCGTTCATCCAATATATCGATCCCATGCTGTCGAGCCAAGAGAACACAGGATCGCCGCTGTTTCCCGAATAGACGGTATCGGGGAACGCTCCTGACAGCATGAGTATCCCTTTCCCGCTTCCCGGCTCGGACATTAGGGTCCTCAGTTCATCCGCGTTGACCTCCGTCGGAGGGGATGATCCCCGTACCGAAAGTTCTCTCTCGAGTTGATTCAGGAAGGTCCTCTGGTCAGATAAGGACTGCCCGCTGCAGTAGCCCGCATCGATGAACACATAGATCTCGGTCACCGGTTCAAACCCTCCGTTGTCGTATGCCACGACGGAATATTCAGAAGAGGGCGCGTTTATGTTGAAGATGATGTTGCCATCAGATATCACCGCATCCGCGTCGTAATGATACGGGTTGACCCAATATGTGACCACCTGGCCTGCCATTATGAAGACCACAATGACCGCCGACAATGCCAACAGCATCTTGGTGTTCATATCGGCGTCCTCCTTTTCAGTTTATCGTCGAACCATATCCAGAGGATGTAAAATATGCCGATCCCCTCGATCAGCCCCGTCGATATTATGAGCAGCTGGAGCAGTGTCGTGCCGAATATCGGCTGCTGTATCCATTCCATAATGCCGAGGACCCATCCGAGGTCCAGAAGGTTTGTGTACGCCGCCAATGAGGTCAGGACAGAGAAATTATTCATAACTAATGCGAAGATGGTCGCACCCGCCGTCATTATCAGCCACGGCCAGAAATACCTCTTGTCGCAGACCGCGATATAATATGCCAGCATCGGGATTATTATCATAAGGTATTGCGGCGCGGGTATCCATACGAATGCCGCCGTGGCGGCCAGAAGCAGGACGAAGAAGAAGTTATTATCGGCTTCTTCCGGAGTCGATTTTGTGAGCCTGTACGAGATATAGATGATGAATCCGAATATCGCCGGCTGGAGGACCAGGATCGCCAGATAGCCAATCGATTGGATCAGGCCTTCCAGCCCGCCCCCCGATACGCCGGCGGACTCGGCGCGGTATATCATGAAATACATGGAATCCACGAAAGAACCTTCCATTATGACAGGGATATAGAGTATCACGGTCATGATGACCAGTCCCGCCACTCCCATAAGGATGTTCTTCCTGAGCAGGGCCTTGTCCCCGCGGCTTTTGAGGATGATGTATGCCAGCATCGGGATCGCCACATACAGCGGGAAGAACTTTGTGAAAATGGCGATGGACAGCATCGCCCCTCCCGAGAAATAGCGGCCCTTGTACATCAGAAGAATAGAAAGGAACATGAAGAGAACGGAGAACGTATCGAACATCGCCTGGACCGACGACATGTATATCACGATCGGACAAAGGAACCACAATGCGAAACCGTACGTCGCTTTCTTCTCGTCATCCGTCTTTTCCTTTATCAGGTAATAGATCAGGGCTCCTACGATGACATCGCATATTATGAATGGTACTTTCATGAACACGTTGAATACTGTGGTCGTCACTTCCGGCGTGAAGTAACTCCACGGGAGGCCCTCTACCGGCATCAACGATTCAAAGAAGGATGCCATCGGCTGAACATCGAACACGAAATTACTGGTAAGAGAGAAGGTGCCCAGCATGTACCCCCAGACGGGCGTATAGTAGTATGCGGGCACTGAGTAGAGGCCGAACCCCGACTGTATGTGCTGTATGACCACCGCCCAATGGGCGATATCGTATGTGTATGTGAAAAGCGGGGCTAGAACGAATCTTATCAGCAGCCCGACGATGAGAATTATCACCACAGGCTTCTTCAACACCGCAAGAACGGAAGCGGAAGCGCCTTTGTCTTCATCCACATCGTTTGAAAATCCCATAGCGTGGTCTATGACAATTGATACTTTATATTTTTCTCGTTATCCGATAGATATTGCCGGCATGGTTGCGAAATGCAATTAACCGTGGGGTGCCATATGGCATCGGCAGAGGCATTGAATGAGGATCGTCGACGTGAACCCCTTCTTCTATCCGCACAAAGGCGGAATAGAGCACAGGATGCATGATACGAGCAGACTGCTTGTCGAAAGAGGACATGAGGTGACGGTCGTCACCGGAAGGCTTCCGGGCACGGAAAAAGAGGAGATCACCCCGGAAGGATACCGCATCATACGCTTGGATTCCAGATTCATCAACATATACAACCCGCCGTTCGTTTCATCGAAGAAGATCATCGAGAGCATCGTCGGCATTGACCCGGATGTGGTGAACTTCAATTACCGCTGGGCCCCAAGTTACAGCAGGGACCTCAAGAAATATGACGGAAAGAAGGTTTTCACGTACCATAACATGTGGGGGGAGGGCGCGGGTTTCCAGAGAAGGCTGTCCGAATTCAACGATGACCTGTTCAGAAGCTGTCTGGAAACGTTCGACCATGTGATCACGGTAAGCGACTACGTCAGGGGCGACCTAATACGGAGAGGATACTCCCCGAATTATATTACAACGGTCCAGACCGGCCTTTCGAGATCTCCTGAAGCGGGAAGAGGCGACGGAGATTTCATTCTATCCTTGGGAAGACTGGTCAGAACTAAGGGGCTCGACTACCTCGTGGAAGCGATGCGCGATGTCGACTTCAAACTCATCATCTGCGGAAAGGGGCCGGACCAGAAACGCCTTTCCAGGATGATCGACAAGTTCGGGCTAGGCGACAGGATAACGATGAAGGGCTGGGTCGAGGAGGATGAGAAGGAGATGCTGATGGGTTCGTGCAGATTCTTTGTCATGCCGTCACTTTTCGAATCGCTGGGTCTTGCCGCGATAGAGCAGATGGCGCACGGCAGGCCGATCGTTCACACGGATGTCAACGGCCTTCCCGAGACTATCATGGATGGGGGGATATCGGTTCCTCCGAAGGACCCTGCCGCATTGTCGAAAGCGATGAATATGCTTCTCAGAGACCACACTCATACCGAAGAATTAGGGATGAACGCATTAAAGCGGGCACAGGGATACAGATGGGAGGACCTGATGCCGAGGATCGAGTCGGTATATGAGAAGGTCATCTCCGGAGAGTACTCTGTGAACGAGATGCACAAGACCGCCTGACCGTCTCATTTGTCCATAAGTAAATAAATAGCCGTTCACAATAGTCTGATAATGGCAGATAACTCGTCATCTCAATTATCAACGGAATATGACGATAAGATCGCGGCAACGATACCGTTCTACGGATCATTCCATCAGTCCGCGATCGATCTGGTCTGTTCTGCCGGAAGGCCGATCGGCAAGTGGCTAGATACAGGATGCGGAACGGGTTCGCTGTGCGTTAAGGCAAAAGAACTGTTCCCGAACACGGCGTTCATGCTGGCTGACCCGTCCGCACAAATGCTTAAGATCGCCAAAGAAAAATTGGGATCCTGCGGGAACGTATCGTTCGAATTGACGGACACCCAAGGCCTGACCTGCCAGGATGACCATTTTGATGTCATTACCGCAATCCAGTGCCACCACTATTTGGATAAGAGGGGGAGGATCGGGGCCACCGAGAACTGTTTCCGGATGCTGAAACGGAACGGGATCTTCGTAACGTTTGAAAATATCAGGCCCCTGAATGAACTCGGGCAGGAAATCGGATTAAAAAGATGGGAGAATTATCAGATCGGCATGGG
>WRKC01000022.1 GCA_009778275.1 Methanomassiliicoccaceae archaeon | reverse complement strand
CTGTCCGCCACGCTGGCGCCGATCGAGGAGATAGCGGGGTTCCTGGTTGGCTGCGCGCCCGACGGAGAGCCGAGGCCGGTGACCCTCGTGGAGGCCGACTCAAAGAAGGTGCTGGACCTCAAGGTGATATGCCCGACGGATGACATGACCACTCTGTCGTCCGACATCGTGAATTCCATGATGTACGACAAAGTGAAGGAAATGGTGGATCAGCATGAGACCACGCTGATATTCACGAACACCAGATCTGGCGCGGAGAGCGTGGTGTACAAACTGAAGGAAAGAGGGCTGGAGAGCGTTGAGGTCCACCACAGCTCCCTCGGCAGGGAGACCAGGCTGGACGTGGAAGAGCGGCTTAAAAAAGGCGAGATCAAATGCGTCGTATCATCCACCTCCCTGGAATTGGGGATCGACATAGGGTCCATAGACCTTGTGTGCCAAATAGGGTCGCCGAAATCGGTCGCGAAGGGGCTGCAGAGGATAGGCAGGAGCGGTCACAGTTTCGGCAGGGTAGCGAAAGGAAGGCTCATCGTGTTCGATCCGGACGATCTTGTGGAATGCGCGGTGATGTGCCGCGCGGCCCACAGAGGGGACATCGACAGAGTGGGGATCCCGGAGAATTGTTTGGACGTGCTCTCCCAGACGGTCGTCGGTATGAGTCTGGACCAAAGATGGGATGCGGAGGCCGCGTACGAGTTGGTGAAAGGCTCCTATTGTTACAGGAATCTTCCGCGGGACAGCTTCATCGATGTGCTCAGATACTTGGGAAGCAAGGACGAGCACGAAGGCGTCTATTCAAAGATATGGTACGACGAGGATGACAACCACTTCGGCAGAAAGAAGGGCGCCAGGATGATCTACCTGATGAATCTGGGCACCATACCGGAGGAAGCGAACTACAGAGTGGTGACCAACCACGGCACCACCGCCGGAGAACTGTCCGAGAAGTTCGTGGAAAGGCTCGCGCCGAGAGATGTGTTCGTCCTCGGAGGAAGGTCACTTGAGTTCGTAAGGTCCAAGGGCATGGTGGCGCATGTCAAGGAAGCGACGGGAAGGAAGCCGACCGTGCCGTCCTGGGCGGGGGAGATGCTCCCGAGGAGCTTCGACCTTTCGATGGACGTTGCGGTCTTCAGGAAAGAGATGTCCCAGCTGATCGATGATGAGCAAGAGGGTCTGATATTCAGGCTGAGTAAAGAGCTGGATATCGACGAGGGTTCTGCAAGGTCCCTAATATCCTATTTCAAAGAGCAGAAGGCTGTCACGGGCAGCATACCGGACGTCGAACGGCTTGCGATCGAGGAGTATATCGACCCGTCCGGCAATCAGAGGATAATATTCCACTTCCCCTTCGGAAGAAGGGTCAACGACGCATTGTCAAGAGGGTACGCTTACAGGCTGTCTAACATGATAGGGGCGAACGTTTCCGTCACCATGTCCGATGACAATTTCATGATAGGGACTCCCCGAAAGATAGAGATCGAACAGATCCCGGGACTTCTTACCTCAAGGGAATTGAATGCGATATTGAGGAAGGCGATAAAGGATTCTGAGATATTCAAACTCAGATTCAGGCACACAGCGGCCCGCAGCTTCATGATACTCAGGAATTATCTGGGCCGCCCGATCTCGGTGAACAGACAACAGGTCAGGTCCTCCTATCTTCTGGATATGTTAGGCAATATGGAGAACGTCCCGGTGATCGAGGAGACCTACCGCGAGGTGCTGGAGGACGACATGGACATAAAGAATGCAGCGGAGGTCCTGGAAATGATAGAGAACGGTAAGATGGGAGTGGATGTGTTCCGCTTCAGCGGAACGCCCTCTCCCTTTGCTCACTCCATCATACTGTCGGGATTCTCAGATATCGTTCTGAT
Organism: Methanomassiliicoccaceae archaeon; assembly: GCA_009778275.1. Classification (GTDB taxonomy): domain Archaea; phylum Thermoplasmatota; class Thermoplasmata; order Methanomassiliicoccales; family Methanomethylophilaceae; genus Methanoplasma. The sequence goes on along the minus strand of WRKC01000022.1, from coordinate 1,791 downwards.
GGAGGACAGGTCGGAACTTCTCAAAGAGCTGCACCGCAAGGTCCTGCACAGGGCGCTCGGCGACACGGTGAAAGAGTTCGAGTTCGAAGAGGACCACGTGATCCCGTACTTCCGGCAGAAGATAGGGCGCGTTTCCTCGAAGAGCGACATAGTGCCGCTGCTCATGAGGACGGGCCCCCTTCAGGCGATAAGGGAAAGGGGACGGAACATCTACTCATACTGCGACGAGGACAAGAAAACGGTCGATGAGTGGGTCAGGGAGTTGCTGAAGGAAGGTTCTATCGGGACAGTGTTCATGGACGAGCCGCATATCATGGCGGCGAGCGAGATCCCCACATATGCGGCGGCGACCGCCAAAGAACGCGACCTTAACGATACGGACCTGAAAGTGCTTGAGCAGGTAAAGGAAAGGACTGCGCTCAGCGACATTACCGCGGCGTTGGAGATAAGCGAGGATGTGACATTCAGATCCATGAGGAAACTGGAGTCGATGTACCTCGTGACCAGGTCGGACATCACCGCGAACAACAAATGGTACTTCTCAAGGACCGAACCTCCGAAACTTGATAAGAACAAATGCTTGGACGAGATGGTCCTCAGGCATCTGGAATGCTTCGCCCCTTCCACAGTTCCGGAGGTAGCATTCTCCCTCTCGATAACGGAGAAGGAGGCGCAGACGGCGCTGGACTCGCTTGTGAACAGTGAAGAGGCCGTAAGGGGGCAATTCCTGATCTCTCAGAGCCCGCAGTACATGAAGGCGCTGGACCGCATGAGGCTCAGGGCCGGCAAGGAGAACGTGTTCGATTTCGAAACGGTCGAAGAGTACAGAAGGACGAAGGGCGAGCAGTTCAAGACCATCGAGGATTACTTCAAATTCTACGGTTCCGCCGGAAGCGAGATCGATGTCTACAACAGGGTCAAGGATTTCAGTCTCGAGGAATGGTACAGGATGAGGGAATCCGAGAGGCTGCTTCTGGGGAGGTTTGTCAGAGGAAGAGTAAGATATGTTCTGTCAGAGGACGGTGACAGGCTTGCGAGTCTCAGGCCGTCCGAGGTGACGGCTTTCGATGAGGATCTCCTATCGATGATCGAGGGCATGGGGCATGCGACCATGAGGCAGCTCGTCACCGCCACAGGCGGGGAGAAGGCCGAGATCAAAGAATCCATACAGAGACTTGACCGCTCTCTGAAAATCGTACGTGCATTCAATGAAAAAGAGGACTGGGGCACAGAGAACACCTATAAGCCGTATCATCCGAAGAGACCGGAAAAGGATCCGACGGAAGATCTGGTACGTGAATGCATACGTTCTTACGGCCCAATACCGGCTCAGGCCCTCCGATTCCTCATAGGCGTGACGGCCGAGGAAGCAGAGAGGTATGCGGTGTCTATCGGCGCAGCGACCATCTTCGTCGGAAGCGGACAGAGCCAGATGTATGTTATGCCCGAGGAGATACCTCTTATCTCCAAGGCGAGGAACAGGAAGGAAAAGATGACCATAAGGTCGCTTTTCGATCCGGCCCTTGGGTCTAAATGGGCCGAACTCTCCGCCAGATACGGGGATAAGTGGATATACCCTGCGACGAAAGGCAACAGGGTCGTGGGGGCCATGGAGATATGGGAGATGTCCGGCTGCATCGAGGCCAGGAGCATGGACCTGGACTCGCCCGACCTTCTGCATGAGGCGCTTGCCGCCCTGGACCGACTGATGGTGTTCTTCAAGATGAAAGGGACGGATATCGTAAGGATCAGAGAGATCCTCGGAAAGGACGCCTCGGAACTGGATGAGGA
>WRKC01000021.1 GCA_009778275.1 Methanomassiliicoccaceae archaeon | reverse complement strand
GGCGGCGGCCCCGTCATCCTGACCATTGATATTGTCGGAGGCGACGGGGGAGTGGATATCAGCATCGACGGGGGGCCGTACCAGCCGTACGACGGTCCTGTGCCCATTCCATACGATTGCACCCTCGGCCTGGTCATCCATCCGAAAGAGGGCTATGAGCTCAGCGAATGGAGGATAGGAGACGATGTGTTCACCACTCCTGAACAGACCATTAACAACGTCAGGTCGTCCCTCCAATTGGAACTGTTCTTCATTAAAGTGGATGACTCGGGCGTCATGTGTTGGATCATTCCGATCCTTCTCCTGATCTTATTGGCGGGAATCCTGCTGTGGTTCATACTCTTCTACAAAAAGAGACGCTACGACGTGTACATACAGGAATTTTCGCTCATAACCGGAGATGACAGTGTGCGGAGAAAGAGGGCGTACACCTTCACGGCGGGAGAAGGATACTCCGGAACGGTGTCGTACCGCATAGGGGAAGATGGAACATGGAAACTTTTGTTCAGGAACGAGGACGGAACGTACACCGTGCCAAAGAACGAAGTGGTCGGCGACATCTATCTGGAAACGCGCCCCTGAACCAATATCAATGATGGGGCACGCCCCATCCCTTTTTTGATACCGAACAGAACGCCGAAGATTATCGGGCGTTCTGCTGGGTATTCTCATTTGCCGTATCACTACAGGATCACCTCTGCACTGCAGACACGACGCGCCGGCGTATAGGGAAGAAATGGTGCAACATCACGGGTGAAAAAACGGCTGTTCTCGAAAAAGGGGCACCCAACCATTTTATTTAGAATTCTATATACCGCCGTCAATGAGACGATACGATCTGGTTTGTTTTGACATGGACGGCGTCCTCACTTCTCTCAGGAGTTCGTGGCATTGGATCAATCTGTGTTTAGAAGTCGATAACGACGATACGTTCAAAGCATACATCAGCGGAGAGATCGACCAGCCGGAGTTCATGAGAAGGGACATCGCCCAATGGAAAGCCAAAAAACCGGATATAGGAATACCGGACCTCATAAGACTCTTCCGGAATATGCCCCTCACCGACGGTATCCAGGAAACCGTCGCATGCCTGAAGAGCAACGGACTCAGATGCGTCATCGTCAGCGGAGGCATCGACCTCGCCGCGAAGATGATCGCGGAAGAATTCGGGTTCGACGATTATGTGGCAGATGAGATATGCAGCCTTCCGGACGGGACTCTGACCGGAGAAGGAAAAATGAACGTCGATCTGAGGGATAAGGGGATCAAGGTCAGGCACTTCATCGAAAGATACGGTACCGCAAAGGACAGGACCATCTCCATCGGCAACTCCTACACGGACATCCCGATGTTCAAGAATTCCGGCATCTCGATCGCATTCAACCCGACGGACAGTTTCACTGAGGAAGCCGCGACGCATGTTGTAAGGTCCAAGAACATCTCGGATGTCCTGGATCACATACTTCCGGATGAGGACGGTCACTCCTGACCGAAGTCGAATCCGTCAGGGTCGTCGTCCTCATCGAGATCCAGTACCTCGTACCTCTTCTTCCTGATCTTGCCGTATATCCTTGTGATGTCCCTGGCTTCGGCCGAGCCGTTCTTCAGCAGGCGGTCCTTCGTTTTTATCGCGTGGATAAGGGCATCGAAATCGTCGAAAGAGAGTATCGTACCGATCAGGAACTCATCGTCCGGGTCCGCATCCGTCCTTACCGAATAGGTCCTCTGTCCGTCGTTGACCGAGACCTTCACGCTGAGTATGTCGAACTGTTTGACCCAGAGCGCTTTGATCCTGTCCGCCTGGAACCTGTTCCCTTTCCTGCCGTCCTCCGTCTCGATATGAGTGATGCATACTCTTCTGCCATCCTCAAGATAGAATTCATCACCTACAGTCAGTACCTCATTCGACTCGAGCTCCGTATCGGTGGTCGCGGTCACGCTGCCTTCGCTGAACAATACCTTTACCTTAAGGAGTTCTGGTATCTTTACGGTGTCCGAGAACACCCTGCCGCACTCGGAGCATCTGAATGTGCCCGTGACATTGTCCTTTCCCACCCTTCCTTTCAGTATATCATGTTCCGTAAGGTCATCGCAATTCGGACATTGGATGTATAGGTACTCGATCGCTTCTCTTCTGTCTGTCATTTTTTTCACCTGTTCACAATAAAGGGGGGATCGTGCCCCGGCACTATCACATCAGCGTACCTGGTTATCAACTTTATACTCTCTAATGCGATCTTTTCATCGATATTTATCGCGGGAGGCACCATTTTCTCATAGTTACCGTGCTTAGGTATCGCGTCCCCCGCAACCACGTATCTTTTATCCGCTTTGACGAAAACGCTCACGGATCCGTTCGTATGCCCCGGAGTGTGTACGATCCTCACGCCCGGGGCCAATTCCTTGTCGGTCTCCAGCGGTATGGCGCCTTCGACATGGCCCCGCTCGTCCGGATGCATCAGGATCTCGGCGCTCTCGAACATATCGTTGTTCCCGGCGTGGTCATGGTGGGAGTGAGTGAGCACGACGGTGTCCACGTCTTTCGGGAATACGCCTATTTGTTTGAAAGAGGTCTTTATCGCCGGTCTCATGTTAGGGGTGCTGGTGTCGACCACGATCGTCCTTTCGTCGGCCCTGATAAGGACCGAAGAGGAATGCGCATCGAATACCTTCCCTTCCTCGTCTCTTTGGAAGCTTCCGATCACTAGCACATCCAGCTTTATCATGCTCGGGAATGTCATTGCATCTAGAACTATGTTGCCGTGTTCTTGTTATATCGATGCACCTCCATTACAGCCTGTGAAATACGATCCCGAACTTATCGTCGAGAGGAACGAGGATGTCTACCCTCCCTCGGACGACAGTCTTCTTCTGATAAGATCGTTCGATGTCCGTTCCGGAGAAAGGATATTGGAGATCGGGTGCGGTTCCGGTATCGTCTCGATGCATTGCGCCATGAACGGCGGGATCGTTACCTGCGGGGATAAGAATGAAAAGGCGGTGGCCCTGACAAAAAGGAACCTGAGCCTTAACTCACTGAGGGCGACCGTCGTTGAGACGGATATTTACTCGAACATTGAAGGGAGATTCGACACGATAATCTTCAACCTTCCGTATCTCCCTGTCGAGGAGGAGGGGGATCTGGCACTTTCGTGGTCCGGCGGAAAGGACGGCCTCGGGCCGCTCCCCGGCCTGATATCCGGTGCATATGATCATATTCTGCCGGGCGGCAGGCTGATAATAGTAACATCATCGCTGATGGACGGGAATGCTCTGCGGTCCGTTCTGGAGGGGCTTGACGCGAGGGTGCTGTCGGAACTCTCTCTTTTCTTCGAGAGGCTCAGCGTCCTTGAGATCAGCCTATGAGTTTCTTTATCTCTTTTTCAAGGAGATCGCTTGCCTGCTTCCCGTCGATCTTCCCTCTCAGAGCACCCATGACCGGCCCCATCAGAGGCCCTATGGCTTCCAATCCCTTTGACCTTACGAAATCCTCGCGCTCCTTGACCATTCTGGCTATGATCTCTGCCGCCTCGTCGCAGCCGACCGATTCCAGTCCGAGTCTGCCTAT
>WRKC01000020.1 GCA_009778275.1 Methanomassiliicoccaceae archaeon | reverse complement strand
GGGGCTGACCCCGAACGGCTATGACCTCAGGGTATCGGAGATATCGATAAGAGGCGACCCTGAGATCAAAAAGGAAGGCATCGTAAAGATACCTCCGAGGACCATGTTCTATGTATCGACCATCGAAAGGGTGCGTATGCCGAAGGATGTCTGCGCTCAGCTGTGGATGAGGACGACCTGGATCAGGAAAGGATGCATCGGCGCCTTCGGGAAGATAGATGCCGGGTTCGAGGGGACGCTGACCCTCGGAGCCTACAACGCTACCGACGACATAGTGGAGATACCCATCGGAGAGAGGTTCTGCCAGATGATATTCGAGACCCTTACCACCGCTTCAGATAAGGATTACGCTCAAAGAAGCGGCAACTACCAAGGACAGACCGGTGTCACGTTGGATCCGTTGAAGAAGTGATGCATTAGCTTTCCGGTACGTTCGCTTGGTTTGCGTAAGCCTCCAGCTTTGGTATCAGCGACTTAATGGAACTGATCCCTCTTTCGAAGAGTTCGTACAGGTCGGGGTTGTTCTCAAAATAAAAATAAGCGACCGATGAGTAGTTCTTAGCGGCGAAATCCATTATGCTGTGCGTTTTGCCTATCTGTCTTGCACCGTAGATGAGAAGTGGCTTTTTGTCCGGATCGTTCTTCCACCGCACTTATTTTTCCTCGATAAGCCTCTTCATTTGAAAAGCCAGCGTTGAATGGATCAATTCTGCCTTGTTATGTCAAAAACGTAAACGCTCATTGTCGGAGAATACGTCTTCAGTTCGGTGATGTTCTCGACGGTTACCTCGAACCCGCCTGCGGCGGCGTGTCCTTTTATTTTTTCGATAAGGTCCTCGAGTTCGGATCTTTCGGTCACTTTGTGAAGGTGTATCGTACCTCCGGTCTTCGTCTTTGAAAGAGCGTCCCTAAGGAACGCATCGGCCGTCTGAGGCAGGTTCATTATCACCCGGTCGGCATCGGGAAGGCCTTTGACCGCTTCCGTAGCATCGCCGGTCATGGGAACGATGTTCTCTATTCGGTTGAGTTCCATGTTCTTTCTGACGAACGTTTCTGCTTCCGGGTTGATGTCAATCGAATAAACGATCTTCGGCCTGGCTCTTTTGCATATCACAAGCCCGAAGGGGGCGACGCCCGCGAACATATCTATTATCGTCTCCCCCTCCTTCACCAAGGATGCGATCCTCGATCTCTCGGCCGCGAGCCGGGGGTTGAAGTATATCTTCGAGGGGTCTACCGCCATCCTCACCCCGAACTCTTTATGCACCGTCTCGGCGCTTCCTTCGCCGGCTATCCGCTCCAGCTCCCTTATCCTGAGGTCCCCTTTCACTCCGGAATCTGCCATCACCGTCCTTATGGAACGATTGACTGAGATCATCGCCTCTCCGATCCTCTCTTTGTAAGGAAAAAGAGGTTCGGGAAGCTTGATTATCGCCACATCGCCTATGATGTCGAAGGATGTGGGCAGCACTTCCCTAAGTTCGTCGGGGATCTCCAACACCTCTTTGTAGTCGGCTGGCGTTTGTTCGAGAGGTTCCAGATCGGCCTCCGTTATCTCATATCCGTCGTACTCGTCCGCTGTGATGGGGAAGAGAAGGAACGGTCCGTCGGAGCCTATCCTCCATCTCGCGTCAAGGATGCCCTTTGAGATCAGGTCCGCTCTGACCTTCTCTCCTTCATTCTTCGGGACCCTGACGCAGACGGGCATCATCTGTCCCCTTCGTCTATTATCTCTTCCGGCGCCCCGGCGAAGTCCACCAGGGCATAAGCCTCCATGAAATGCAGGTCTCCCGGGATCACGAGGGTCTGCAGTGGCGCTCCCAGGTCCTTCTTCAGCAGGTCCTGCGGATATCCTGCGAAGATCTTCTCATCCTTCGATCCCACATTCGATGCTACACATACCACTGTCCGGTCGGTTATCAGATCTTCCCCCCATTTCCTTTCCCCCTCCATCAGCCATTCCAGCGCTTGGTGGGCCGTCATGTATCTGAGTTCGTCCGCCCTTATGTCCAGAAGGATCATCGTATGCAGGCCGCGGTCCTTGTTCTGCTTGATGTTATCGTACGGAGATTTGGGCTGGTAATCCGCTTCCAGGAACGGCAGGGTCACCGTCCTTCCGAATTTGTACGGCTGAAGGCCGAGGGATGTGGGGCATGCCCCGAATATCGATATCCCATGTATCACCCTGATCGGTATCCCTTCCTCCGCCGCCTGTATCCTGAGATCAACGTGCGTCGTGGCCAGCATCGTATCCCCGGCTGTGACGAACCCGACCCTCATGGACCTTGCGTCGGAGATTATGATATCTTCCTCCTCCACCTGAGACCTGTGCACGATGTTGATCTTCTTTCCTATCAATGATTCGAGATCCCCTATGCTGGCACCTATCAGAGAGGAGGTGTAGAACTCGGCGTATATCTTGTCGCATTCCTTCAGGGTGTTAAGCCCTTTGACGGTCATTCCGTCCGTTCCGCTGAGCCCCAGCCCGACAAAGACGATTTCTGATCTCATAAATGCTCGAAAGATATCATCAGATTAAACGATTATGCATTTGCGTGCGCTATTAGTTAAGGAATTGCCGAGATCACCCGCCCACATGGTCATTTGCGAATCGGAACTGTCAAATGGTCTGATAGGGTCCGTCCTTATTGACTAATGTTTCCTTTCACAGCAGAAACTATGCTATGTTTTTGTATATTGTTTCCTTTCACAGCAGAAACATCGACAGAATTATATCTACGTAACTCCTCCTCCATATATGGATGCAGTAAGACGCGAACGTTATCTTTCACGCATCAGGCCGTTCATCGGGAACCGGAACGCCAAAGTGCTAACGGGAATCAGAAGAGCGGGCAAATCCACTTTGTTGGAAATTATCTCGGACAGCTTTGGCGATGACTGTAATGTTGTTCACATCAGCATGGAACTATGGAAGAACAGGGAATACAAAGATCCGGAAAAAATATACAATATGATCAAGGGATCGTTGGTAACCGGAAAAAAGAACTGTATCCTGATAGACGAGATCCAGGATATAAAAGAATGGGAGTCCGTAATAAGGTCCCTTATCGCAGAAAACTGCTGCGACATATACCTAACGGGATCCAACTCCAGGCTGCTGTCGGGGGAGTTTGCGACATACCTGGGCGGAAGAATCAACACAGTTGATGTCTTCACGCTCACGTTCTCCGAGTGTCTCGATTTTGAACGAAAGTACATTGGGGAGCCGAAAACAGAAGACGCTTTCAAGAAATTCCTTCGCATCGGAGGTTTTCCTTCTATATGGTGCAGGGATTACAGAGAATCCGAAGCCGATCTTGAGGTCGCTGACATATCGAATTCGATACTGATGCGGGATGTGATCTCCAGATATACGGTAAAGAACCCGGATCTTTTGAAAAGGATTCTCAATTACGTATGTGACAACATAGGAAACCTCACATCGATCAACAACATATATACCACGCTCCGCGCAGAAGACAAAGGAGTAGGGAAAGACACCGTTTATTCTTATACAGAATACTTGGAAAGCGCATATCTTTTCATAAAAGTACCAACCTAT
>WRKC01000019.1 GCA_009778275.1 Methanomassiliicoccaceae archaeon | reverse complement strand
AGCTCCACCTCGTTGCCTTCGACCGATAACACACGGGCCTCGAACTCGAAAGCGTAGCCGTCGCGCCTGAAGATCTCCTCCGTCATACCTGAATGATATGGGAACCCCATTAAATAAAAATTTATACCACCCAGTTCTTAGCTGGATTTTGTCAATCAACAGAGGTACTGTGATGAGAAGAACCAACACCTGCGGAGAACTCAGATCGGAAGACATAGGGAAGAAGGTGTGTCTTCAGGGCTGGGTAAGGTTTTCCAGAGACCATGGCGGAGTAGCCTTCATCGATCTTGCCGACAGATACGGTATTACACAGATTGTCTTCGATCCCGAGGACGTCCCTAAAGGGACCGATGTGAATTCCATGTCAAATACGATGAGAGGTTTCACGCGCGAGTCTGTCGTGTCGATAAGCGGTATCGTCAGGAAAAGGGTCGAAGGCACCGAGGACGGAAGGAACCCGACGGGTGAAGTGGAGGTCCTGATCACAGAAGCGGAACTGCTTAACAGATCAAGGTCGCCGCCGTTCGAGCTGGGCGACCAGAAAGAGGGGGTGCTTCCGAACGAGGACACGAGGATGAGGTACAGATACCTTGACCTCAGAAGGACCGAGGTCATACAGGCCATGCAGACAAGGAGCAGATTCATCCATCTTATCAGAGAATACATGGACAAGAATGATTTCCTTGAGATAGAGACCCCCATACTCGCAAGGTCCACGCCCGAGGGCGCAAGGGATTTCATAGTGCCTTCAAGGGTGCATCCCGGCACGTTCTACGCTCTCCCCCAGTCTCCGCAGCTGTTCAAACAGATGCTCATGGTCGGAAGCATGGACCGTTATTACCAAATAGCCAGATGTTTCAGGGACGAAGATTCCAGAAAAGACCGCCAGCCGGAGTTCACGCAGTTGGACATGGAGATGTCATTCGTCGACATGAAGGACATACAGGACACGATCGAGGGGCTGATCGCATTTGTCTGGAAAGGACTCTACGGCACCGAGATCAAGATCCCATTCAGGCGCATCGGTTACAAAGAGGCCATGGAATCCTATGGATCGGACAAGCCGGACCTCAGGTACGGGCTCAAATTCGTCTCGCTCACCGAGACCGTCAAGGACGCTCCGTACGACATATTCCAGAGGATACTCGGGGCCGGAGGGATAGTGGCAGGCATAAACCTGAAGGCGGATGTTGCGGGCGAGCGCATAGGGAGGAACGACGTCGACAGGTATATCGGTCAGGCAAAGAAGTTCGGTCTCGGCGGGCTCACATGGATGAGGTGCAAGGACGGCAAGCTGGACAGCAACATAACGAAATATTTCACGCCGGAGATACTGGACAATATCAAACAAAAGATGGGAGCGGAGGAGGGGGACCTGTTGTTCCTCATCGCCGGGCCCTGGAAATCCACTTACGAGGGAGGCGGGGCGCTCAGGAAGAAACTGGCAGAGGACCTCGATCTCATCCCCGCGGATGAGATGCAGTTCCTTTGGATGGTGGACTGCCCGATGTTCGAGGTCGATCCCGTATCCGGAAAATACGATGTGTTCCACCACCCCTTCGTCCTTCCGGAGAACGACCTTAATGACAAGTACGTCGGAGGCGCATGCTTCGATCTCTGCCTCAACGGCAACGAACTTGGGTCCGGATCTTTAAGGATACACGACCCGGTGATGCAGAGGGAGGTCTTCAGGAAGATCGGTATGGACGATGAGAAGATCGAAACGGATTTCGGTTTCTTCTTAGAGGCCCTCGGTTACGGTGCGCCGCCGCACGGCGGTATCGCTCTCGGGATAGACAGGTTCATATCGATACTCCTGGGAAAGGATACGATAAGGGAGGTCATCGCGTTCCCGAAGAACAAGAAGGCCGTTTCCCTGCTCGACGGATCGCCCTCTAAAGTGGACGACGATAAGCTGGAAGAGCTCCAGATAATGAGCTTGTCCATCGGAGATATAGACTTCGGAGGCCCGGAGAGCACCGACGAGGAATGATCTCAGAGTCTTGATCCCAACGCGACCTTCGCCGCAGCGACGATATCGGACGAGGAATACTTTCCGCCGGTCTCTTTCATCACATGCCCGATGACGCGGTTGACGGCCTTCTCGTTCTTCTTTATCTCGCCCACGATCTCGGGATGCGCGTCAAGGTAGTCCTCGATGATCTGACCCAGGTCGGCGTTCTGTTCCTTTATGGCCCCGACCTCCTTACCTGTCATGAATGCCTTTAGCTCCATGTCCGTCTCGACATCCGTGACCCCCCCGCCCGCAAACCTCTCTATTATCTTCACTATTCCTTCCGGATCCCCGCCGGAGGTCTCGAAAGCCTTCCAATTTGCGCTTATGGTGCCTTTGGTCCATGACGATGCCGTCTGGACCGAGGTTGCCTTCGCTATCATTTCGAACACTTCGGCAAGGCCGACGGACGTAGAGACGATCTGTTCGGCCGTCTTTCCGTCTATTTCGTATTCCTTGCTGATCCTGGCCGCCATATTGACGGGGCTCTCCTTGATCGTGATGGACCTGGCAAGGTCCCCTATGTGGAACACCCCGAGGTCGGGTTCGTCAATGTAGCCGTAGTCGGATTCGTACTCTTTTTTTCTGACCGAGAAGGTCACCCCTCTTTCCTCGTCGAAGCCTCTGGTCTCCCTGTCTATCTTCCCTCCGGCCTTCAGGACCTTTGTCTGTCTCACCATCTCAAAGGTCAGCGCCCTCTCCACGTTCCTCAGGCCGTTGACGTTCTTCACCTCGACCCTCTCCTTTCCGACGGAAATGTTGCAGTCGCACCTTATGCTCCGCTCTCCGTCGCCCGGTAGATCGAGAGTATGGCGGATATCTATTATCAGCTGTCTCAGGAACTCCCTTGCCTCCGCGGGGGAGGTGAAGTCCGGCTCCGTGACGATCTCCGTCAGGGGAGTGCCGGCCCTGTTGTAATCTACCAAGGATGACTGGTCGCCGAATCTTTTTGTTTTTCCGGGATCCTCCTCAACCTGTATCTTTGTGATCCTGATGGGCCTCTTCCCGTGCATGTAATAGACCCCCCTCATTCCGACGGTGCGGTCGTATTGGGTCACCTGGACGCCTTTGCTCATGTCAGGGTAAAAGTATGTCTTCCTTGAGAACCACATGGTTTCGGGGATCTCGCAGTTAAGCATCTTCGCCAGTTTTATCCCGCACACCACCGCCTCTTTGTTCAGAACGGGTTTGGTCCCCGGCATACCCAGGCATCCTGGGCACACATGCGAGTTGGGTGCCTCGGCATCTGTCGTGGGGCAGGAACAGAACATCTTGGATTTGGTGGGAAGCTGTACATGGACCTCCAATCCGATCAGCATGGCAATACCTCCGGTTTTCTGACATCGAAAGCGGAACCCCAATCGTTCGCGAATGTCAGCAAAGGGTCCTCCATCCAATGATCGGTGACAATCTGCATCCCTACCGGCATACCGTCCTTGTCGTAACCGCATGGAACGGACAGCTGCGGCATGCCCGTAAGGTTGGGGGGCGCCGTGAAGCGTTCCGCGCCGTACGTTTCCAAC
>WRKC01000018.1 GCA_009778275.1 Methanomassiliicoccaceae archaeon | reverse complement strand
AGATATGGAGGCATTCCGGCCGGATTTTGCTATCAGCGTTTGACAAGAGGGGATACGCCGGGGTCAGGGTACATAATCCACGGGCTGAACGCAGTATTCTTGTCCGATGAAAAAAGATGGATCCGCTTGGATGCGAGAGGCAACAAAGAGAACGTCGATGTGCAATTTTCCACCGATGAAGAAAAGATAGCGTATCCTATCAGGGCGGAATACGGCGAGTTAGATTACCCCGTGATATACGCCGAACCAAAACAATCGGTGATGGAAGCGATGGAAAGGTCCGAAAGCCGCAGTGAATACGACATTTCTGAATTATGAAGGGGATCCTCATCGTTGCCGGAGCTCACTCTGCCAAATATCCCCCGTGATAGCATACGTAGCCTCTCGCACCGGTTGAAATTATCCTCCCGAACGATCTTTCGGCATCGCTCGCATCATGGGTGTGCATGGGATTGGAACCGCACAGCTCACAGTCCGCGATATTGGCGGCATCGCCGCATATCAGAATGCCTGATTCTAAAAGCAGCAGCGCGATGTGCCCCGGCGTGTGCCCCGGCGTGTGGATAACCTTTATGCCTCCGCAGGCGGGGATGATCTCTCCGTCCTTAAGCGGGCGGTCAACGTGCACATACAGCCCAGGCGCAGCGGCCTTGAGCATTTTGTAGAAACCCAGCCGTTCCGGCGGCAGTTTGTCGATGTGCGCTTCCATATCCGCAAGTTTGGTAAGCGGACTGTCCCCCTGAATAAATGGCGTTTCTGTCTCGTGCGCCATTATCTCCGCGCCGAGATCACGGAATATTTTGGCGTTCCCTATGTGGTCAACGTCTTGATGGGTCAGTATGACCTTCGTGACCTGCTCCGGAGAAAATCCGCATTTGCCGATCTCTTCTTTTATCAGTTCGAACTGTCCCGGAAGCCCTGTGTCAAACAGCAAAACATCCTCATCATCCCATGCGAGCACAGGATAATACGTTCCCTGCGCCTTTATTTCCATCATCTCAACATTCTTCGCGATTTTCATTTCAATGCAGATCCTTTCGGTTCTTTGCGTTCCCGCTCATCACTCCGAGGGCGGTAAGGTATCTTTAATATTGTCGGCGGGAGCGGCGGTCACAATGTCTTCATTCATAAAGTTCATTTATGAAGTCAGATACCAGCGGGAACAGCTTTTCAGAATGTATGACGTAACTGGTATGATCCTCCCCCTTTGCGATGACTAGGCGCCCGTTGGGTATCTTTTCCGCGATGTGCTCCGCGCGGAAGAACGGGATGATGTCGTTCTCCCCCATTGTGATCAGAACGGGAACATCTATCTTGCCGAGGTCCTCTGCTGTGATATTCGGTTCATCAAGCATAAGCTTCAGAAGCGGGTCCTTTTTGAAAGCATATTGCAAACGCATCCATAGGCGAGAGGTTCTTTTCAGATCCTTAGGGCTGAGGTTCGGACCGCTCGAGATAAGCCCGGAAAGGATCCCAGTATATTTTGAAGCGAGCATAAGGCCGACTATCCCCCCGTCGCTGAACCCATAGACGAGGGGCTTTTTGATATCAAGCTCTCGGATGAACGCAGCGACATCCTCTGCCATATCTGAATAGTGGAAAGAATCCGTTCTTCCGCTTCTGCCGTGCCCCCTGGTATCGATCATGTATACTCGATGATCCCTTTCAAGATCATTTGTGAAACGGTCGAATATCTCGTGGTCCTCGCCGTTACCATGCAGCAAAATCATTGGTGTACCTTCCCCGCATATTTCGTAATAGATCTCGATGCCGTTGACGAACGCTATCATCAAGCTTTCATTCATGCCCCCCTACATATTCTTTGCGCGGAATGGGAGACATAGACACTACATGGGGCCGATACGATTCCGCCGAATGGCAGACGGCACAATATTTTATCATAATCAGGATGAAATATCCTAATGTGGTTAAATATGATGTAAGTGATTTTTTTTTCGGACGTGGTCTATTGAATACCAAGATCATTGCAGCAGTCATTGTTATAGTCCTTGTTATCGCAGGGGTTGGAGTGTATTTCCTTCTCAAGGATACGGACAAAGAGATCAATATCATCTCGGGAGTGAACACAGACGGGTCGGGCATCTACATCAAAGAAAGCATCAACAAGAATGATATGTTCGACTTCAGCACCCCGGTGCCGACGCCCAAGCCTTCAGGCTGGGAAGGGAAAGTGTTCGGAACGCCGGGAATATCCACCATACAGCATGTGCAGCTCCTTCAGATCGTTGAAGGTATGGGCATGAACTTTGCGGCATACGTGCTGGGCGAAAACAATAACGCGCCGAATACGGTGTATTTCATCTCAAGTATCTCCAACGCCGTATTGGCGCTCGGGAATACCATTATCGACGGAGGCTCGCTTTGGCAGCCGCAGTATCAAAAGATAGTCGATGACGAATCGAACAAATTCAAGGAACTGGTTCTCACGAACGATCTGTTCCCCGGACACGCATGCTGCGTCATAGCCGGATACCACGGATATACATCCTCCCACGCGGATGAGACGGTAAGGTTCCTCGCGGCATACATAACGGCTGTTGATTGGGTCAACGCAGCGCTCAGCGACGACACGAGCGCCGATTATCAAAAGTTGATCGAGGTCGCGAAGAACGTGACGGGCGGGACCTTCACCGACGACATTATCGAAGAGGCCCTCTCCACCGTGGTATACACATATGGGGAGAACAGCGGCACGCCTCTCGCATATCTGTTCGATCAAATACCCTCTCTGGCAGAGAACCTGGTCGAAGTGGGCGCAACAAGCAAGACGCTTCAAGACCTGGGCTTCAAAAATGGGGAGGAGTTCGCAGACAAGTTCGTTGATGACAGTTTCCTGATAAAAGCGCTTGAGCTTTTGGATAGCGGCAACACATACAGCGGTTCCATGACCAATCTGAAGGTCGCGGTGATAACGGGGGATATCCACCAGATCGCCATGCACATAGCGGCCGCGCATCTGTATAAGGATGCGGACGGAAAGGACCTGCCCAGCTTCTTTGAGGAGTTCGGACTCAACGTCTCATTCTCGGGAGCGGTCAACGGACCCGGCGTCGCCACAGCCATACAGAACGGAGATGCGTCGTTCGGCCTCCTGGGAGCCCCGCCGATAACGATAACGGTTATAAACGGAGAACTCGTGAAGGCATAATACGATGAGCCGGATATTCGGGATCAAATACGACGAGAATAACAAGTATCACCGGTTCGGAAGGACCGCAGCGATAACTGTTATCTCGTTGTCCCTTTTCATTATTGTCTGGTGGACGGTGTCCGTAATATCAAACAACACCGCCATCCCGACTCCTTTGGAAACGTGGAATGCATTAGTGGATCTGTACCGTAACGGCGACAGGATGACCCATATAAGCCTCGGCAGGTACATATCTGCCAGCCTGACGACGTTCGTAAAGGGGTTCCTCATGGCGTTAGTGGTAGCAGTGCCTCTGGGCCTTCTTCTGGGATACTC
>WRKC01000017.1 GCA_009778275.1 Methanomassiliicoccaceae archaeon | reverse complement strand
ATCAGCCATTCCCTGTCGAGCGCTTCCCCGTCGAACCCGGAGGACTGGTAAGCGACCGTCGACGCGAAATACCTGTCGCATATCACGATGCTGCCTTCTTCCACCCATTTCGATATCCTTTCGGTATGGACGGCACGGTCGGCCACGAAAAGAAGGGCCTCCGCTTTCTGGGAGATGCCCTTTACCTTCCCCTCTCTGATGAAACTTCCTATCTCGTCGTGAGTCGGTTCCTGGGTGACTATAACGCTGTGCCCCTCGTCAGAGAGCCTTTTTCCCAGTATCTCGCAGAGCGTGGACTTCCCCGAGCCGTCTATGCCTTCTATCACAAGGAACGCTCCTTTCAGAAACCCACTCTCCGTGACAGTATCATGTTTGCCTTTAATACCGCTTGCGTTTGCAGACAGCCTTTCCATCATAGTATCCAATGATTCGACGTCCTTGATGTACTTCTTGCAGAGAAATGATAATTTTGCCCTTATCCCGCTGTCATATTCTGAACCCAAAGAAGAGATTTGGCGTTCCAGTTCGCGGGCGATCGTTCCGCCCCTGCGGTCCCAGTCCGTGAGGATCACGGCCTTGCTCCCCAGGCGGGACACGTATTCGGCGGCCTTCATGGGCCCTCCCTCCGACTGTATCATGAATATCCCGCCTTCGATGCCGAGCGACCTCAGGACCTTTTTGTCCTTGGGCCCCTCGACCAGGATGATGTGGTCCTTTGACAGCTCGATGAGTTCCTCAAGCACCTCTTTTATCTCAACGAGTCTCTCTTCATCATTCACTGTGTTCCCTCAGCTTTGATAATATTTCGGCGGGGTCTCCTTCAACGAAAATCGTCTTCTGCCTGCTGGTGTGCCCTGAGATCACCGAGGACCGGAAGCCCGTGGCCTTGCTGAGGATCTCCTCCGCTTCCTTGTTCGCCTTCCCCTCAAGAGGCGGGGACCTCACCTTGACTATGAGCCTCTTCCTCCAGCCGTCGACGCCTTCGATGCCGGACCTGCCTGACCTGGGAGACACCAGCACATCCACCTCCACCCCGAGGCCCCTGACCCTCGATACTTCTTCTATTGACATTTACACTCGGGTATCTCTTTAAGACTATCTTTTTTTTCTTGATGTGCCGCTCGTGTGAATAAAACCATATATCGACAGTAAAATAGGGGTAACAGATGTCAAAGAGCACTGACCCCATGTCATTCGAGGATCTCGGCACCGTTTACCGGACGGAAAAGAAATCCCCCACGCTGTCTGCGGTCAGAAGGGACCTGTACCCCGCCATGGCTGGCCTGATCATGGACCTCAGGGCCGAGTATGAGAAGCATCTTTCGAACGACCCCGATTCCATTATATGCGAAGGGGTGAACCAGCGCCGCAAAAAAGCCGTGTCCTTGTCGAAGGAGATCACGGAGATCAGGATGGGAAAGATCACGTCTCTCGCTCTCATGGGTGCGAGGGGCGGACAGAATGTCCTTAACAACCTTACTCAGGAAGAGAGGGATTTTTACGACGATATATTGAATATTTCAAGGAAGCACGTCGGGATAGTGGACAGGCTGAGCGGTAAAAGGAAGTTCGAGACCCCTGACATTGACCCGGAGCCGGCCGTCGAGAGGGAGATCCCGAAACAGGTCTCGGCCGTACCGGAGCCGGCCTTCGAGCCGGCGGCGGAAGAGGTCCCTAAGCGGATCGAGGAAACAGCACCCGCCGAAGAAGCGCCGGAAAAAGAAAGCCCTGATGATGAGTTCATTGTTATACGGATATTGGAGGACCTGCCGCCGTTCTCCGGCCCGGACAGGAATTACGAATTGTCCAAAGAGGACATCGTCAGAATGCCCAAGGCGATGGCCATGGCACTTATAAACAGAGACAAAGCTACGCCGATCAGCCCCGGACCTTGAGCGTCCTTGTGTCGCCCGGGAATTCAAGACAGTCGATGCACAGTCTTTTCAGCCCTGTCATCTCCGCCACGGTCTCCCTTGCGATGTCCGGCGCATTGTTGGTCTTGCTGAGATGCGCCAAAAATATCTGCCTGTTGTCTTTCATCGTCCTTTTTATCGCACCTGCGCAGTCGACGTTCGACAGGTGGCCGATCTCGCTCGCAATGAGTTTCTTCAGATACAGAGGATACGGGCCTTCCGCAAGCATCTTCTTGTCGTAATTCGACTCGATCACGGCAACATCCGCCTGTTTCAGCGCATGTTCCAGCTGGAAAGTGAATTTCCCTGTGTCGGTGGCGACCAGCACCCTCTTGTCATCCGCTTCGACCAGGAAAGCGTTCGGTTCCGCCGCATTGTGGGATGTCGGCAGCGGGATTATATTCATGCTCCCTACACAGAAAGAGCCCATCGTCTTGATCTCGTTGTATTCCACATCGCCGATCTCGCTGCAATCGAAGGTCGCCTTGTTGCACATTACCGGGATGTTGAACTTCCTGGACACCGGACCGGCGCCGGCGATGTGGTCGGAATGCTCATGGGTCACCAACAACGCTTTCAGGCATCTGTGGTCGACGCCCTCCTTTTCCATCAGCTCCATCGTCTTTCTGCAGCTGATCCCCGCATCTATCATTATCGCTTCATCATCGAGTTGTATGACCGTGCAATTCCCGTCGCTCCCGCTTGCAAGGACATGTACCTCGAACATCGGCCCTCAGACCTTCTTCTTGTAAATATAGAAGATGATATCCGATCTGGATAATATCCCGACAAGGACCCCTTTTTCCAGGACTGGCAAGCGGTTGACGTTGATCTGCATCATCTTCTTGAGCGCCTCCACTATCTTCTCATCGGGTGTGGTGGTCATGACACTTCTGGTCATTATCTCCTCGACCTTCATATCGGAGATCGCTTTATTAGCGTCCGCAAGAGCGGCATCGGTGGTCTCGCCGTCCATCGGCAGGCTTAGGAGAGAATGAGAGCCAGCGCTCTTGTCCAGTATGTCCTGGTACTTCAGGATAACATTGAGAATGTCCTTTTCCGTTACGATCCCGATGACGTGATATCTGTTGTCCACCACCGGTGCGCCGGTAACATTGTCCACTGCAAACTTAATCGTGGCCCGCTTTATCGTGTCCGTCGGTTTGACGGTCAAAACCTGGGTGGTCATTAGATCCCTGACACGGAGTTCGTTCATCGCTTCATGATATGCCCCGATGATATATGAATTTGTATACGCCGATCGCCGAACCGCGCTTCTGGTGCTGCAAATAAGAAACAGACAGTTTTATCTACCATAATGTAATCAAGAGGCGCACGGGGCCTGTAGCTCAGCTAGGTAGAGCGATCGACTCTTAATCGATCGGCCAAGGGTTCGAATCCCTTCAGGCCCGCTATTCCAATAAAATAGACCCGATGTGCCTATAAAGCATACTGTTCTCATAAAATTTTGCATAGCTTAAGCTATCCATACGTCGGTTTT
>WRKC01000016.1 GCA_009778275.1 Methanomassiliicoccaceae archaeon | reverse complement strand
CCACGATGTCTTTCCTTTTCTCAATCGCCATGAGCGAGAAGAACTGGGACCTGGTCCAGGTCGCCTTCGCCGGGATCGCCGGGGATAAACAGGCGGTGAACGGCGTGAAAGGGTTGAACATATACCTTTACGAAGGGGCTTTGGAAAGGGGATACATCAAGGTCACGGACGGATCGATGATACCCTCCGGGTATCTGGCCTCGGAACTCTACCTTTCGACCGAGCCTTACCTCGCGGGAATAAGCGGCAATGCGGACGGCGTGGGAAAGATGCTCGATTCGGCGGGGATCGGCAGGGAGAAGCACAGCAAGGACCTGACGGCGGACGAAATGCGGAAGCTGTCCTCCCTAATAACATTGAAACTAATCGAACAGGGTACCCCCATGCAGACCATGTTCGACATCTCACGCACAAAATACCAGCTGAAAGACTGGAACATGGATGCGGAGACCCTCGGTTCGGTACTGAACGGATGCGGGCGCCTGGGTCTCGGCGGGATAGGGGTATCGGCCGGGATCGGCGACGCGAAGAGCCTTTCGAAGGCGATCGACCTGGAGAACGAATCGAGGTCGCAGATGATGGAAGGAGTGCTGACAATCCAGCGGACGGGATTGAACCAAATGGAGAACATCCAATGGTTCGACAGCTCGACCCTGGGATTCACGGGGATGATCTGCGGCATCGCGATGCAATTCATGGGGGACCCTTCTAAGCCTACGATCGGCATCAACCGCTCGGAGGGAACGACGAAGATCTCATCCAGAGCAACGTTCAGCCTTTTGGAGAAAGGATTGGACCTTTCCGCTGCGTTAAAAGAAGCGTGCGCCTCCGTCGGCGGGACCGGCGGAGGTCACAGAATAGCAAGCGGAGGTTCCTGCCCCATCGAGCGGAGCGATGAGTTCCTTTTAAATCTTGACAAGATCGTCGGGAAACAGCTTCAAAGTTGAATATAAGCGATCGTTCATAGGCCGTTCCTGCCCAATTTATAGGAATAATATGGATAGCATCCCCTTGTAATGCGTTCTCATCCTGACAATGTGAACCTCCCCTGTGTGTTCCGGGCCATCGTGTTCCCTTATTTCATGTCAGAAGATATTTCTCCAATCCATCCTATCCAGTTCGGATGTGGGGGTTGCGCGCGCCTCCATGACCGCCGGAAGGGTATCCGGGTCGGACAGGACATACAACGTCTCAATGATCTCATTCCATTCTTCTTCGCTCAGAAGGACCACGTTGCCTTTTTTCGATGTGATCGTTGTCTTTTTGCCTTCGAGAACAGAATCCATCACCTTGAATAGATCATTACGCGCCTGTGTGACGTTGATTGTATCCATGAAGGAATATCAAAACACAGCCATATTTGTACGTTTTTACGGCTCGTTTTTGATGTTAGAGATTCTCCTCTGCCCACTTCTTTATCCGAATATTCCTGCTGTTCACAAATGCGGTCGCATTCTCTTTGTATTCCATATATTCCTCAACGTTTTGCGGTAACGGAGAGGACCTGAAATCATCGAACTTTAAAAAGAACCTGACATTGTAATCATCATCCACCATATCCTGCATCAGGAAGAAATCGACGTATCCCCTGAAATCATCGAACAAAGCGAAGAATGAGGCGTACCTCTCAAGCACATCGCTCATGGGGCTGCTTTCTCCGCTGTAATGTCTCTTGATGCATTCCAGTGTGAGGTCCATCCTGTCGCCGATCTTGCCGTTGCTTCTTCCCCTTTCGACATTGATTGTGTTCCCGCCGATCCTTTTTGAAGGAAATATCGTTATTGCGCCGATCGTGCTCAGGATGCTGTAGAATTGTTCGAACTCGTTCTTCGGGATCTGATCGATGATGCTTTTGCAATTTTTCCAGTTAAGATATGTGTTCATGAAACTGTCGCTGGAGAATGAGAATTCACCCAATTCCGAACTGTGTTGCAGCCTCTCATCTAAGGTGAGCACCTTTCCGTTCGGAAGGGGCTTACTCCACAGAAGCCTGTGAAATTTCCTTAGCAGAGGATCGCGCTGATCTGGGTCTTTGTAATCGCTTCGGTAATTCTTCCAGAAATCATGATTGACGTCGATGATGCTCATTGCTTATCCCTTGGCAATATGAAAGATTTGATGTCTTATAAGTATAGTTATTTCAACGAACGATGCAGTCGATCAGGGATGCGCCGCCGGAATATATCCGCACGATGCTTCAGGCCTTCCAACCGACCGCGACTTCGTCCGTTCTGAACCTTTGTCTTACGGCGGTATCTTCTATACTCATCCTTACCCCGGAGTTGTGCATGATATTACCCAGCCATGCGATCATCGCGCCGTTGTCGACGCATAACCTCCTTTCCGGAACGAACATCTCCGCTCCGCGGTCCTCCGCCATGATCCTTATCATTTCCTGCAGGCGCTGATTCTGCGCCACCCCTCCGCCTAGCAGGACCTCGTCCTTGCCTATGTGCGCCATAGCCCTCTCCGTGACCTCTGTCAGCATCGAGAAGGCGGTCTCCTGCACCGAATAGGCGATATCCTCTAGCCTGCTGCCCTTCTTCTTCAGGATGAGGGCGGATGTCATGATGCCGGAGAACGCCACGTCCATCCCTTTGACCGAATAGGGAAGGTCCAGAAGTTTGTCCCCTTCTTTTGCGAGCTTTTCGATTGCCGGCCCGGCATAGAATCCGAGGCCCAGTTCCCGCCCGAGCTTATCGAGCATATTTCCGATCCCGACATCCTGGGTCTCTCCGAAGATACGGTATCTTCCGTCCGAGTACGCTATGACCTGCGTGTTACCTCCGGACGCATAGAGCATGGCGGGATCGGTGCACCCCGTCGTCGCATTTCCGATCTCGATGTGCGCCACGCAGTGGTTCACGCCTATTATTGGGATCCCCAGTCTGGATGATAATGACCGGGCCGCTGTTGCGGCGACCCTCAGGCAGGGGCCGAGCCCCGGACCCATGGAGAATGATATCAGGTCAACATCCCTGAGAGATATTCCGGCCTCTTCCGCAGCCCTCATGATGACTGAAGAGACCACATCCGTGTGATGATTGGCCGCCTCCCTCGGGTGCAGCCCTCCCTCCGGCGGCCTGAACATATCTATGACGTTCGATAGGACCTTCTTCTCAGAATCCACGACGCCCACTCCGAGCGTGTGTGCCGTTCCTTCGATACCGAGCGTTATCATGGGACCACGTGATTGTTGACTGTAAAATGGTACCGAGAATAAATCACTATTCCTGAAATAACGCCTGTCTGAAGATGCGTGGAACAGCGGGCGGACTCATTAAC
>WRKC01000015.1 GCA_009778275.1 Methanomassiliicoccaceae archaeon | reverse complement strand
CCCTTTCGAAGACCGACCTTGCCGAGTCTCCGTGTATCGTTCCCATGATCGAACTTCCGGCCCGGCCGGTCCTCATGCTCTGGTACATCGTTCTTGCCTCTTCGCCTCTGACCTCCCCGAGGACGATGGCCGACTCCCCCATCCTCAGAGAGACCCTCAGCGCCTCATCGGCCCTCGAAAGATTGTCCCCTCCCATCCTGCTGTCTATCAGCATGGATTGTACTTTGTACCCCATCTTCCTCATTATCGCGGTTGGCAGTTCCATCGTATCCTCTATGGTCAATATCCTCTGGGAAAGAGGGAACTCGAACATCAGGGACGAGAGCAGCGAACTCTTTCCCGCTCCTCTAGCGCCGCATATGAGGAAGGTGGACCTGTTGTCCACCAGGAACGACAGCAGCCCCGCTGTCCTCGGGTCCATGGTGCCGTTTGCTATCAGCCTTGTAAGGGTCCACGGCCTCACCGAATGTTTCCTTATCGCCACCGCATCCCCGTTCGGGCTCATCGGATATCCGACTACCGTCGCCCTCGCGTCATGCGTCTTCATGTCCGTCTCGAGTATGGGGTTCGATTCGCAGAACTGAAGCCCGCTGTCCCTTTTCAGTATGTTAATGAGATTCATTACCTCTTTTTTGTCTACGACGAGATTCGTCCTGCATTTGATGTGGGAATTGTTTCCGGAGATGCCGTTCATTGTTACATGGATCCTGTTCCTGTCGCAGGGCGCGTCTATGTAGATGTCCTCTAGCTTGGGATCCGCGAGAAGCACGTCGAACACTCCCATCCCCACGGTGTATCTGTAAATGATGTCGCACATATCCTCGATCACTCCCTCCACTGTGTCTGTGTCTCTTCCGAAAACAGCCTCTATCGTATCGGAATGATCGATGAGCATCGCCCTCGCGGAGGATACGACGCTCTGTTTGTCCATCCTCCCGCCGTTCGTCCTGTACCTCTCCCTTATGCCGTCGATGACCTTCTCTATCACGGCGTTCACGGAATCAGGGTAAGAGTATTCGGTCGGAGTGAGATTGTATTCCGTTTCCCCGTCGACCGCGGTGCCGATCGTGACGTTCCCTCCGGGGGAATCGTAATCGGACGTGTTCTCAAGGTCGCCCTTCTTCCCGATGAGCCAGCAGTCCGCATATATCGGCTTGGACCTGACATTGTTCTCCGAAAGACGGATCAGTCCTTCCAACAGGGACCTCTGATCATGCTGATGCGGTATCGGACGTTTTTCGGGCCTTTGCACGGGCGGCTGCACGGCGGGGATCTCGCACTCCAGCGATGCATATGCGCCGTCTCCGGCCTGTCTCCCGCACTCAAAGGGTCTTTTCCCGTAAAGCTCGTTCTCCATGTCGCTGTAATCGGTGATGATCAGGCGGTCGTTGTAGCTTACTTCATGGATATTCCTTTTGTTTATCCTTCCCATGACTCCGGCGAGAATTCTGGGCATCAGATACCGCCTGTCCTTGCGCTCTCGACGGATATCCTCTTCTTCAGATTGTTGATGCCGAATTCCGCCTGGTCGAGAGCCCTGTATGTCTTTTGAATGCATATGTTGCACCTGCTGTCCGTGGGGCGGAAGGACATAAGCCTGCCTCTTGCCGAATCAAAGTTCGGGTCCGGGAATCCGGACCATGCGATCTCCATTAACTTGGAACACGAATTGGCGCACTCTGAACACGACCTGCCGTCTTTGTTTTTATGGATGGGGGCCGCGGACCCGTAGAAGACCGCCAGTTCGCAAAGCGCCTCCGCCGCCGGTCCGAAGAGCTCAATATCTTTGCTCGTCCTCAGCCTTATCCTTTCCGCATTCCCCCGCAGGGAAATATGGTGTATCATGCATCTCAGACAGTTGGGGGATCTGAAATCCGGCACTTTACTGCATTTTCTGCAGTTTATTGAGAGTACATCCTCCGAAAGTTCCGCATCCGTCGGAATATCTCCTTTCCTGTTCATTACCGAAAGTATTGAATCTATCATCATAGGGATCCATTCCTCCCGGGCCGTATTAAAAACGGGTCATACAGTTAGCATACGGCAGCCAATGTGAGAGATTATTAAACGTTGAATAGATAGCGGCGTATGGAGATACTTTCCCCCGCAGGCTCGCCGGAAGGGCTCGTCGCCTCAATAAAAGGAGGCTGTGACGCAGTATATCTGGGAGGGAAAGCGTTCGGTGCGAGAGCGTTCTCGCAGAACTTCTCCGACGGCGAGATAGCGGGTGCCGTGGAGTACGCGCACGATAACAAGGTCAAGGTGTGTGTCACAGTGAACACACTGATCAAGGACGGTGAGATGAGCGATGCCGTTTCTTACGTAAGGTTCCTTAACGATATAGGGGCCGATGCGATACTCGTTCAGGACCTGGGGCTTTTGGACAGGATCAGCGGACTGGGTATCAAAAAGCACGCTTCCACCCAGATGGGGATACATTCGGCCGCGGGGCTGGAATGGTGTTTCGAGAACGGGATCGACAGGGCGGTACTGGCAAGGGAGCTGACATTCGAGGAACTGTCCTCGGCCGTCAAAGGATCGAAGATCGAGACGGAGGTGTTCGTTCAGGGCGCGATGTGCTACTGCATATCCGGAGGATGTCTTTTCTCCAGTATCGCCGGGGGGCGGAGCGGCAACAGGGGGCAATGCGCCCAGCCCTGCAGGAAATCATATTTCATTGAAGGAAAAGAGGGGTTCTTCCTCAGCAATGCCGACCTGTACGGCGTGGATTGGCTGGAGCGCCTGAGGTCCATTGGGATAACGGCGGTGAAGATCGAGGGTCGGATGAGGAGCCACGCATATGCGTACCTTGCCACAAAGGTATACTCCATGGCCAACAGCGGCCGTCCATGGGAAGATATTGCGGAAACTGCGGACCTTTTGAAGACCGTATTCAACCGCGGGTTCTGCGAGGGGTATCTGCCTGGAGTATCCAGTCTGGTTCAGCCCGGATATGCGGACAACAGAGGTTTTCTCCTTGGTTCCGTTCAGATAACCGACAGGAAATTCGACCTTTCGGGTCTGAATGAGAAAGTGAACATCAGGGACGGCCTGTCCATTTTCAAAGGGAAGGAAAAGATAGGCGGTTTCAAGGTCAGTTCTCTCGGAAAGGTGACCGTTCCCTTCGAGATAAAGAACGGGAAATATGAG
>WRKC01000014.1 GCA_009778275.1 Methanomassiliicoccaceae archaeon | reverse complement strand
TTCCGTTCTTCCGGGTCGGACACGGTAAGGACATTGGCCACGGTCGTCAACCTCGGCGGCCAATACTCCGAAGAGATATGCAGGAGAACGAACACCGACAAGAACGCGCCCTCCGGGGAAGTGGGCGATGAGACCCTGGTCAAAATGTATTCCTCTCTCAGAGAGATCGTGGAACGCGTCATCCAAAGCGGTGAGCCCACATTATTCAGGAAGGACGGGGCGATCGTCGACGTTGCTCCGGTAGATCTGCTGATCTACAGAGATGCGGAATCCCAAAGGGTCCAGAGCATGTCCGCTGCGATCGACGCCCTTATGAAGGAGATCGGCCGGGACGAAGAAGAAGCATATATCGATCCGGAAATGGAAAAACTCAAAAAAAGGATACAAAAACAGACCGAGACCGTCGATGAGTATAGGATAGTGGCGGAGGACCTCAAAAGCAGGGCCGATGCCATCTATATGGAATACCAGAAAGTGAACGAGCTACTAACTGTACTGGGACAAAAATCGAAAGAGCTCACCTGGGAGAAACTGGCCGAGGGGGCGATGAAGATACCTTTTGTCACAGGTATCGACCCTTCCAAGAACATCGTAGAGGCGGGCGTGTCAGGACTGAAAGTATCGCTCGACTACACAAAGGGGATCGATGCCAACGCTTCGGATATCTACCAGCGGAGCAAGGATATAGCCGATAAAGCGAAGAGAGCTGAGGATGCATTGAAAGACAGCCTCACTGAGATCGAGAAGAGACAGAAAGGCCTCGATAAAGCAAGAGCCCTTGCCATGAACAAGGCCCAGCCTACAAAACAGTTCTGGTTCGAGAGGTACAAATGGTTCATTTCCTCTTCCGGGAAATTGATCATTGCGGGAAGGGATGCGCATTCGAACGACAATGTCGTGAAGAAACATCTGAAAGAGAAGGATGTGTTCGTCCATGCGGATGTGCACGGCGCTCCGTCCGTGGTCTTAAAGGAAGGGGCGGCCGCTACCCCCGAGGAGTTGAGGGAAGCTTGCGCGTTCGCTCTGGCGCAATCCAAGGCCTGGGTGGCCGCGCTTCCGGAGGGAGCGGCGTTCTGGGCCTATCCGGACCAGGTGAGCAAGACCCCGAACCCGGGAGAGTTCGTCCCCAGAGGGGCGTTCATTGTAAGGGGGAAAAGAAACTACGAATACCACCTGAAGATGGAATTGGGGATCGGGGAGATCTCTTATCAAGGCGCAAGGAAGATCATGTGCGGGCCCGCCAACCTCTTCGTAAATTCCGAGAGATACATGATCCTTAACCCCGGAAGGGGAAAGAGCGGAAGGAGGTCCGGAGAACTCGCAAAGGACTTCGGAGTACCTGAAGAAGAGATATCGAGGATACTCCCGCCCGGCGATGTCGAGGTCGTAAAACGCGTGTGGAAGGATTGAACGGATAAACAGTGAAGGTGCCCGCGCCGGAATTCGAATCCGAGTCAAGAGATCCGCAATCTCTCAGGATATCCAGCTACCCCACGCGGGCGTACTGTTCCGCGGAAAAACTGACTTTTTTAAAAATGGTTTCAGACTTCTGGACGGGACATGTAGCGCGTTATGTATCCGGCTATCCTGTTCCTCATCTTCACTGAGTAAACGTCTGTGAGGTTGTTCACCATCTCTTTGTTGTTCTCAAAATCCCTGTTGAACGCCTGAGGATATTTGTTGAGAAGCTCGATGGCAACTCTCTTGATGTATGTGGGCCTTATTCTTCCCATTTTTTCACCGATGTGTCCCCGATTAAGTGGATTCCTTATTTAAAGGCTTTGTTGGGTCTCCGAGGATGGCCGCATGACAGTTTCCCTTCTGGGCAAGGCCCCCTCATACACGGCGGCCCCGCATCCTTGAATATCACCGGTGATGTTTCCATGCAAAGTGCCAGCATCCTTTCTGCCAGCTCTCTTATCTCCCACTGCGCACGCTCGCAGCACCTCTGAGAAAAGAAATGGTGCAGTTCTCTTGCATTCATTGTTATAGTTATATTGGTGGTGCACCCGTTCGGAAGGAGATACCTTGCGTCCTCTGCAGGTATGGACTCCGAAAGTTTTCCGTATGCGTCCCATATGGCCCTCATGGTGTCTTCATACAGTTCAAGGGTTTTCGGATCCGCCTTCACCGTCTCCGGGACAACATAGGTCGGCTCTTTCAGAGGAACGTACCTCTGACTCTGCTGCGAGAAGGACGCTATCCTGTGCCTTACCAACTGATGGGTGAGTGCTCTAGATACGCCATCAACGGAGAACGTGAACACCGCATGCTCCACGACGGAATGGTGGCCCATTCCTACTATGTTCGCAAGGACCCTCTCATGATCTTTCATGCCGAGAAGATCTGCAGAGGGGCTCTCCGAATAACAGGACCTCCCCGCTGCGGCGCAGATGATGTCCGCATTCTGTGTGCATGCCAGCAGCCTTACGTTCACTCCGATTCCTCCGCTTTCCTGTTCCAGATGCGCGATCTTACCTCGTTCATTCTTTCCTGATCCATCATGTCAGCCAGCCTTATCTTGTCGATCTTGATGCCGTCAAGAAGTTCGCATATCCCTTTGACATGCCCGTCCCCTACTACGATCACAATATTCTTGTATTTTTCCGCCGCCTCTTTGATCCTTGCGGCCATGATCGTGTTCCTTTCGTCTATCAATTTCTCCACAAAGGTGGGAAAGCGTTTGCGCAGCTTTCTCATATATTCTTCCTCATTGGCATCCAGCTGCTTCTGCATCGATCCCATACTCTTTGCTCCGGACATTTTGCCTCTTCTGAGGGAAAAATAGAACCTTGTCCTTTCTAAGAACGACATATTCTCCTCGACCTCGCTCATGGTCTGTTCCGCATCCCTATCTATGCATATTATCTGTGCGCCAATAGCCTTTCCCGCATGTATCGCGGTAAGCATATCGTCCTCGGACCGCGGGCCGCTATTTTCCCAGATCTTTTTCTGATACTCCGCGAGTTCGCGGTTCAGCTTCGAATGGTTCTCTGAACTTCCT
>WRKC01000013.1 GCA_009778275.1 Methanomassiliicoccaceae archaeon | reverse complement strand
CTGAGCAGGCTGAGCGGCATCCTGTCCCTGTGGTGGGGGTCGTACGCGGGGAATCCCATCGCGACATGGTAGTGCTCCGAGCTGTTCTTGGTGAAGCTGTATCCCGATTTCGGGGTGCCGGGCCTGTCCCTTGTTATCTTCTTTTTCCCGGAAAGGCCGTCGAACATCTCTTCCGCCCATGACAAGGTCTCGTTCATATCGACATTCCCCGCCGCAAAGACCGAGATGTTCGGTATGCCGTACCTCTCTTCGTAATACTCTCTCAGGTCTTCGTGGCCGAGGCCTTTCACAATCTCAATCGTACCTCCCTCATCCTGGGAAAGCGGGTGGCCCCTCCAAAGATTCGACGAGAAAAGATCATGGATGTACGATTCGGGCTCGTTCTCTATCATGCTCAGTTCTTGGATGACGATCTTCTTCTCCAACTCGACATCGTTATCGTTGATGAGCGGATTTGCGACAATGTCCGCCACCATCTCCTTGGCGATATCTTTCGTTTCTTTTATTGTCACACCGTAGAATGCGGTCATCTCCCTGCCGGTGAATGCGTTCATCTCGCCCCCGGCGCCTTCCATCTCCTTTGCCATCTGATAGGACGTTCTGTTATT
The DNA here is from genome assembly GCA_009778275.1 of Methanomassiliicoccaceae archaeon. Taxonomy (GTDB): domain Archaea; phylum Thermoplasmatota; class Thermoplasmata; order Methanomassiliicoccales; family Methanomethylophilaceae; genus Methanoplasma. Next base: position 2,343 of record WRKC01000013.1, on the reverse strand, counting down.
GGTCTCCCTGAACACGACATGTTCCAGGAGGTGGGATATCCCCATTATTTCTTTGTCCTCGTCCCTGGACCCCGTGCGCACGCCCACCATGAACCCCGCGCTCTCGCTCCCGGGAATGCTCTCTGTCAGCACCTGTATCCCTCCGGGGGTCTTCGCAAAAGAAATCTTCTCTCCGCTCATGGTTGCCGAATATTGTGCAGATAATTAATACATTCACAGGCATTACGCGATACCATGGCAGAAATGAAGGTCATAAGATATTCCGAACAAAAATATTACAATCCCGTAGCGATCGTCGGTTTCCCGGGGGTCGGTCTCGTGGGTTCGATACTCACAAGTTTTGTGATCCGGGAATTGGATATGGAAGTGATAGCTGCTGTCACGTCTCCAGAGTTCCCCCCGTATACGCTGATCCAGAACGGGAACCCGTATCCGCCGATAAGGGTGTACGGGTGCAAGAGGGAGAACACTTCGGAATACTGCGGGGACCTCATCATCGTGACCTCTGAGATCGCCGTCAGACCCGAACATCATTATGATCTGAACGAGACTCTGATGGGGCTCTTCAAGGAGCTCGGGATCGTCAGCGTGATAGCTCTCGAAGGGATAGCGCAGTTCGAGGAAGAGAAGAACATATTCGCCTGCGGGTCGTCGCCCGCTTCCAAGGAGAGGATCAACGAGCTCGGCATCAAAAGGCTGGATGACGGGCTGGTAAGGGGGCTTACGGGGGTCATGCTCTATGAGGCGTTCTACTCCGGCATGGAAATGGTCGCCATGCTCTGTCCGGCCAACCCCGCGCTGCCTGACCCGAGATCGGCGGCGAGGATACTCGAGCCTCTGTCCAAACTCATGCCGGAACTCAAGATCGACGCGGAACCGCTGTATAAAGAGGCGGAGGAGATCGAGAACAAGATCAAACAGCAGCAGGAATACGGGTACAGCGTAGCGCCCAAGGACATCCAGCAGCTTTACGGGTGATCCGTATGCAATTGGTTCCAGCAAAATATTTCGTAACGTCCGGAAAAGCGGTGAGCGGGATATCCGGGCTCAATGCGTTCGATCTCGCGCTGATGTCCGCCGGGATCGGCGAACAGAACCTTGTAGCGGTCTCGTCGGTGATACCGGAAGGCTCGGAGAGGATCGAGCCGGTGGAGATCCGTATGGGTGCTGTCACCCACTGCGTGATCTCGCAGATGAGAGGAAAAGGGGAAGAGGTCATCTCGGCGGGAATAGCATACGCTTATCGGAAGGACGGGAAGGGAGGATATGTCGCGGAAGGGCATCTTCACGGACCCGCGGACAGCCTGAGGTCCGAGCTGGATAAAAAGGTCAAAGAGATGTCGAGGATCAGGAACACCGCCTTCGAAGAGACCAATTTCATCATTGAGGAACTGCATGTTCCCCAGAATATGCACGGGTGCTGCGTGGCGGCGCTTGTTTTCACGGAGTACAGATGACCTACGCCGTGATCTCATGCAGGAAGTGCAGACGCCAAAGGGTCATCGACAGGTCTGCGGCCTCGTCCGTCTGCCCTTACTGCAGTACGGCTGCCGAGCACAAAGGCCTCGCGGTCAAATTCGAGCACAGGGACCAGAAGGTCGTCAGGGACGCATTGACCCGCCTGCACCCCGTCGATGCACCGGAGAAGAAGAAACGCGAGGTTGACAGCGACCCCCTCTCCACCCTTGTCTACCGATACGAGAACTGTACCGACCCGCAGAAGAGGATGGAGTTGATCTCCAAAGGCCTTACGGAGCTATGCGGCACCTTCACTTTGGAAGATGTGGAAAGGATCGACGAAAAGAATGCCGAAAAGCTGTTAAGCGCAATGCTGGAACTTTGTTTTGTGTACGAAGTGGAATACGGCCGGTACCGCGCCTGAGATCACTTCGGAACGTCCTTTCTGGTCTTACCTTCCATTTTAAGAACATCTCTCACGACGCCGGACAGTTTCACGTACATTGTATAATAGAAGTAAACGGCGGCAACTGCGAACGCAAGTATGATGCAGGCATAGAACAGTATGTCGCTTCCCCCTGAGTTAACGTACGCTGACCACAGGATGAGGCTGAACACCGCATTGACAAAAATGCTCTGCAGGGCGAACTCCATCGGCCTCAATCTGGCGATACCTTCTCCGATCGTGGTGCCGATCGCGGACAGGATGAATACGTACGATAATGATATCAAAAGCAGCCAGATATATCCCTGGATGTCTACCGGGCCTCCCTCCGCGCCAGCGATGGTCGCGCCCGCGATGGCCGTCCCCAGATAATAGATCGTGCCGAATGCCATGGTGCATCCCATCCCCAGCCCGAGGCCGTAGCCGTAGAAAACGGAATC
>WRKC01000012.1 GCA_009778275.1 Methanomassiliicoccaceae archaeon | reverse complement strand
GGGTCATATCTCCAGACCGTCCTCTCCTTCCCTATCATTCCGGATATCGTCCTGAAAGCCTCTATCGCATCCGCTTTGTCCGGGACCCGGGGTTCGATGTCCCTGCCGTAGGGAGTGATAGTTATCTGGAATCCGATGTTCATTCCCATCTCCTTCAGTTCGCTGATGTATGGGGTCATCGGACGGGGGTCCTTTGTCATCAGCATCAGGAGGTCGACGTTCCTCGGCTGCATATCCACTTTGTAGACGACGTTCCTCGCCACGGGGTTCCTTACCAAAGCATATCCGCCGCGGATACGATTCATCAGCCACTCAGCATGGAACGCAGGAATGTCGGTCCTCCTGCTGGCGCATATTATCATCGTTCGATGGATGCAATAGGAGGAAATAAGTATTCTCGATAAAATTACGGTCCATGCGCGGGGGGATCCATACGTACATGACCATCATCGGGAAGGTCAGCATTTCCGATGACGGAGAAGGCAACATAGACGGAGTGTATCTGCCGAACAGCAATCTTCCTTGCAGGGAATGCGAAGTGAGCGAGATCGTGAACGAGGCCGCGCGCCAGATAGATGAGTTCCTGACGGGGAAAAGAACTGCTTTCGACCTTCCCCTTAAAGCCGAGGGGACGGATTTTCAGAAGAGCGTCTGGGATGAGCTGCGCAGGATACCGTATGGGGAAACTGTTTCTTATAAAGATGTCGCGGAAAGGATCGGCCGCCCGAACTCCTACAGGGCGGTCGGCGGGGCCTGCAACGCTAACCCCCTGCCTTTGCTGATACCGTGCCACCGTGTGGTCGCCGTCGACGGGATAGGCGGATTCGGCGGCGGGCTTGCTCTTAAAAGGAAGCTGATGGAGATCGAGGGGATAAAATGCAGACAGATGTGAAAAGCGAGCTTGCGGCCCTCGCGGACCCGAAATATTCAGAGTTCAATAAGAAGATCATCCCCGGTGCAGAAAATATCCTCGGCGTGAGGATGCCTGCGGTAAGGAATATTTCCAAAAAGATATGCAAGGAAGATTGGAGGTCGTTCCTTGATAAGCCTGCCTTTTTCTATGAAGAGAATCTTCTCAGAGGCATGGTCATCGCAAAGGCGGTGATGGGTTTCGATGAACGTCTGGACCGAATAAAAGGATTCGTTCCGGAAATAGATAACTGGGCAGTATGCGACGTCTTCTGCGGGGAACTGGAAGTAAATGATGGGCAAGACAAAGAAGAACTTTGGAACTATTGTCTCGAGCTTATCGATACGGATGACGAGTACAGGATGAGAGTGTCGGCGGTAATGATGCTCGACCACTTCTTGGATGACCGGCACATCGACGATGTGCTCAGACTGCTTACGACAAGATACCACCCGGGATACTATTACAAGATGGGCGCAGCATGGACGCTCTCATATTGTTTCATGAAATATCCCGTAAAAACGGAGCCCATGCTGTTCCTGGACTCGTTGGACGGGGAAATAAGGAACAAAGCGGTGCAGAAGATATCGGACTCGTTCAGGGTCAGCAAGGAAGATAAAGAACGATTGAAGGCGAAAAAGAAGGGTCTCTGATCAGGACTCATTCTCTATCAGTCTGAATATCTTTTCGGCGTTCTCCTTTCCCAGGCGGGCTCCCTTCCTCTCAAAGAATACCCAGCCTCTTTTCGCACATTCCTCTTTGAAGTCCGGACAGGTGACCGCTATCACCTTTCCCGGAAGGAATGTCTCATCTTGCAGAAACATGGCGAACATGTCCTTCGGGACACAGACGACGACCCTGTCAAAGTAAATGGAGACCTGGTTCAGCTGCCCCAGGAAGTCCTTTTCCTTTTGGACCCTTTCATAATCCTCTTTCTTGGACATCACCTCGTCGTAATTCGTTATGACGTAGTTCCCGGGAACAAAACCGAATCTTGTGGATATCACCCCGTAGGACACGTCGCACATCTTCATCCCGTCCTTCGAGGCCGTGTCAAGCCTTGCCACAAGCTTCTTTATCTCCTCAGTGCGCCCGCCGAACATCTCGAATGCCGTGGCCAGCCCTTTCTTCAAAAATACGGCCGAATCATTGGTCACGACCAGAACCGATCTGAGGTTGACATTGTCCTTCTTCATTTGCGTCCTCCTCCCGAGAACCTGTACGCAATGCTGCAGTTCCCCTCCGCGGAGACCATGCACGGCCCCTTCGGGCTCGAGGGTTTGCAGGCTGTACCGAACATGGGACAGTCTTCTGACTTAATAAGACCTCTCAGAACCTCCCCGCATTTGCATCCGGCCGCTTCCCCCTCCACTTCGGGCGTCGCGGCCAGGACCTTTTCGTGAACGACGGTCGCATCGTGCGCGGCGAACTCGGGCTTGAGTGCCAGCGCGCTCTTCGGTATCATCGGGAACCCTCTCCATTCCCTGTCCACCTCAACGAAAGTATCATCCATCAGCTTCCTCGCGACGGGGTTGCCGTCCTCCCTCACCACTCTGGTGTATTCGTTCTCGACCTCTGCGCGGCCTTCCTCTATCTGTTTGGTCAGCATGTAGGCCGCCATGAGCACGTCGAGAGGCTCGAAGCCCGCGACTACCTGGGGCATCCCGTATCTTTCGGAGAATTGTCTGAACGGCCCCAGCCCGGTTATGACGGAAACGTGCCCCGGCATTATCATGCCGTTCATCTTTATCTCGCCCATTTCGAATACCGCTTCCAGTATGGGGGGGCATATCCTGTGGCAGCTGTATATACTGAAATTCTTCGGCAGTCCGCCCCTCATCAGCGGAACGCTTGTGGACGGTGCGGTGGTCTCGAAGCCCACCGAAACGAATACCAGCGGCCCCGGCTGTTCCGATGCCATCCTGACCGCATCCTCTATCGAGTACACTATCCTCACATCGGCGCCGTCCGCTTTCGCATCGAAAAGGGAGCCTATCGTTGTCGGCACGCGCATCATGTCCCCGAACGCTGTCACCGTG
>WRKC01000011.1 GCA_009778275.1 Methanomassiliicoccaceae archaeon | reverse complement strand
CTATATTCTCGATGAGGACATCGCAGCCCTATTGGACATGAAAGGATGCCAGGTAGAGGACATGAAGGCGGACATAATGATAACGATCGGAGGGGACGGGACGATCCTCCGAACATCCATGAGGAACAAGGCGCCGATCATAGGGATAAACGCAGGCGGCGTGGGCTTCCTCGCAGAGGTCGATTCTAAGGACATCGAAGATGGGATAAGGAGGCTCCGCCGCGGAGAGTACGTGGTGGAAGAGAGGTTCAAGCTCAGCTCTTGGTATAATGGGGAATATCTGGCGGAGGCGGTGAACGAAGCGGTCCTTCACACAGACTCCATCGCAAAGATAAGGCACTTCAAGGTCTATGTCAACGAAAAGCTCATGACGGAGGTCCGTGCGGACGGAATAATCGTTTCGACGCCCACGGGCTCAACCTGTTATGCCATGAGCTTAGGGGCGCCTCTTATAGATCCCCGGGTGAATGCCGTGGTCGTGGTGCCAATGGCCGCCTTCAAGTTCGCATCTAGGCCGTTCGTCGTTCCCGCAGATGCAAAGATCACGGTGGAGACCGTCATGGATAGCGGCTGCCTGTTGGTGATAGACGGACAGGAAGAATATGAGATAAAGGGAAAGACCCACATCGATTTTATCCGGTCATCCGAAACTGTCAGGTTCATAAGGTTCAACACCGATTTCTACTCAAGAGTAAGGGAGAAACTGGTGAACGCCATATGAACAGGATCTACGGAGTGAGCGTGGATTTCATCGACGGGTTCAACGAATCGGCAAGATCGACGTACCCGGACGAGTTCATATGCTTCCACCGGGAGTATGACGGCGTGATCTCCGAGATGATACTGGTGCCGGGGTCCATCTACGGGGAGAGCCACAGTTTCATAAGCGACTGGATGACGCCTATCGACTTCCACAAATCCGGTTCAGCGCACTCTCACCCCGGCTACCGCAACGATCCGTCCGAAGCGGACCTGGTCTTCTTCAGCCACATGGGAGGGGTTCATTTCATCACATGCCAGCCATACGACAGAAAGAGCTGGAGGGCATACGATTCGAACGGAAGGGTCGTGAACCTCGAGGTAGTCTTCTGAGAGGTTCTCTTGTTCTTTCAAGATCCGCCTGCCAGCTATTGGCATTTTCCTATCGGCACCTCCGTCCGCCTTCGGGCGCAACGTCAAAAAGCGGTTTTTTCCACATTCGCAGGGGCAATATTCCGCACAAATTGACCCAGCTGTCGAAACGCCAACATAGGTATTTTTGACCCAGATTTGAGGGATTTATCAATAACTTTTAAATACCATGCATCTGGATATTTATTTCACGCTATGCCAGCAGGCTAGAGGGAGTGAAAAAGATGGTCATGGAGAAAATAGACATTGCGAAAGCAAAGCAAATTGCACAGAACAAGGGTCTCAAGCCTGGTAAGGTAAAAGGAACCTCAGGGGTCCAATTCACCAAAGGAAGCAATGACAGATTATCGGTCATCACTTGGGATGAATTCGAGACGATCCTCAAACAGAGAAAGCTCGCCATATACGAGAGCGGCGGCTGGATGAAGATAATGAAGGCATGAGCCTTCCAAACACCATTGCATGCACATCGCTTTCTGATGTGCACGTACCTCTTTATATGAAAAAGTGAATCAGCCCGGTTAGGCAGGGGTAGTCAAGTCTGGCCAACGACGCTAGGTTCAGGGCCTAGTCCTTAGTGGTCCGAGGGTTCAAATCCCTTCCCCTGCACTATGTCACCCTCCACCGTCTGCCGCATTTTGAATCGGTCAGAAATTCTTTATATCCTCCGCATTTGCTTAAGAGATAACGAAGAGGAGAACAGAATTGAAGATCACCCTGATACACGGACAGAACCACAAAGGAAGCACATACCACGTAGCCAGAATGACGGCCGAAAAGATCGGCGGCGAAATAGAGGAGTTCTTTTTCCCGGATGCCCTGAGCGAAGCATGCGTCGGATGCTACGCATGCGTGGACAGGGGAAGGGAGTTCTGTCCGCACCATGGCCGGGTCGAACCCATCCTCAGGTCAATGCTTTCGTCGGATGTGATCATAATCGGTTCCCCGACATACGTGATGGAGATGACGGGGCAGCTGAAGATCCTGTTCGACCATCTGTTCACAGCATGGCTGTCCCATCGTCCGGAAGAGGCCATGTTCTCAAAGACTGCAGTTGTGGTCTCCACCGCCGCCGGCGCGGGAATGAAGAGAGTCACCAAGTCCCTGGCAAAACAAATGTTCTATCTGGGTATTCCGAAAGTATATATGATGCCGGAGAAGGTTGCGGCGAAATCCTGGGACGGGGTCAAAAGAAAGGATCAGATCAGCGCCAAGGCAGACCGCATCGCCCGGAAGATCGTTTCAAAGAATGGAAAGGCCCGCCCCGGGTTGAAGCTGAGATTCATGTTCCTGATGATGCGCGGGATGCAGAAAGGCAATGACTGGGCGCTCCTTGATAAAAAACACTGGGAAGACAGGAAATGGCTTGAAAAAGGAAGGCCGTGGAAGCAGGTCAAGTGAAGCATTCATCCGCGCCTTTTCATTTCAAGTATTTACGATATGCGCCTGATACTCTCAAAATTTAGGTATGCCTAATTTTATATACCTTTTAGGTATTCCTAAAAATATGGGAGACAGTTGTGAATGCGGCGAGGCCGCCGGCTGCACATGCGGGGGAAGATGCACGGATAGCATGTGTGTGCTCATAACGGACGGATCGTTCAGATCCGAAAGCGGAGTGCCGCTCGTCACTGCGGGCATAGGGGAGGGCGGCAGGATCGTCAGGGTCTCCGGGAGACAGGACATAAGGAAGTTCCTTTGCGGGCTGGGGCTTGTCATAGGGGCGCATGTGTCTGTCGTAAACGAGAATTCGGGGAACCTGATCCTGGACGTCAAAGGGTCCAGGATAGCCATGGACAA
>WRKC01000010.1 GCA_009778275.1 Methanomassiliicoccaceae archaeon | reverse complement strand
AAAGGACACATAAAAATGTTCTCGGAGTAGGTATACCGGCATGTCTGTTCGCTTTTCTGTATGGGGTCCTGCACGTTTACTGCAACGGAAAGTACGACCTTGCGCTGACCGTGGCGTTCATCACCACACTGACGGTGGCTGCGGCAGACACCGTGGCAAGCGAGATAGGGATAAGGGACAAAAAGGTTTGGCTCATAACCACTTTTGAAAGGGTCAAGCGCGGTACAGACGGCGGCGTGTCCGTACTGGGGACCGTGACCTCCGTTCTGGCTGCGGCATTCACCGGCGTGATAGGATGGCTGCTTATCTTCAGGGGCATCGACGTCTACGTCCTGATCCCGATCGCCATGGGAGTAGTGGGGAACCTTACCGACAGTGTGTTGGGCGCAAGCTTGGAAAGAGGCGGAAAGATGAACAAGTATACCAACAACTGCGTGAGCGCGATGGTCGGCGCAGTGTTGGGATTGATCATCGTACTGCTTCTTTAATGTGCTAAAAATATAAGGGGGGGTTGCCCCCGTTTCTTTCTTAAAGTTTACAGAGTTTCAGGAGAGCGTTCCACTTCCTGTCGACTTCCGCCTGCATACTCTCGACGACTTCCGCCCACTTCTCTTCCTTGAGGTGGCTGAACCTGCCCTGAGAGTCGATCCATGCGGTTATCGGCTTCTTCTCCGCCTTGCCGTCGGCTATCCTCTGGCTTTCCGCTGAGAGAGTGTAGTCGGTACCGTCCCTGACCTCGAACAGAGGCCAAACGCAGGTCTCGACCGCAAGCTTCGATATCGCGATGGTCTCATCGGACGCGAACCTCCATCCCCTCGGGCACGGAGTTATCGCGTTGATGAAGGCGGGCCCTCCGGCCTCGAACGCCTTCTGCGCTTTCTGGACCATGTCCTTCCACGCATGGGGCGCCGCCTGGGCCACGAAGGGTATCCCGTGAGCGGCCATTATCATCGTCATGTCCTTGGGGAACTCTTTCTTTCCCGGAACGACGCTGCCTGCCCAGGATGTCGTCGTGGATGCTCCCTTTCCGGTCGCGCTCGATCTCTGGATGCCGGTGTTCATATAGGCCTCGTTGTTGAAACAGACGTACAGCATGTTGTGGCCCCTCTCGGCCGCGCCGGAAAGCGCCTGCAGCCCGATATCATATGTTCCGCCGTCGCCGGCGAATGTCACGAACCTTATGTCCTCTTTTATCTTGCCCTGTCTCTTAAGAGATGTATATGCCGCCTCCACTCCGGCGCACGTTGCCGCGCCGTTGCCGAATGCGGTGTGTATGTACGGCGTATTCCATGATGTGTACGGGAAGATGGTCGTCGAGACCTCGAAGCATCCCGTGGCGCATGCCACCACAACTTCTTTTTCCGTTCCCAGCAGGATCTGCCTCGCGATGATCGATTCCGGACATCCGGCGCACAGCCTGTGTCCGCTCGCCAGCCTGTCCGGCAGCTTGCTGAGGTCCTTCAATGCCAATGAGCTCATTCTTTCACCCCCAAATAGTTGACCCTCTTCGCCTTTCCGCTCTCCGTGTCCTTGAACACTGAAACGAAGTCCGAGACCATCGTGTCCACTCCTCCGAGGCCGTAGATGTAGTTGTACATCTTCGGCATGCTCTCGTTCTCGAGCGCTGCCGCCACGACCTCCGGGAACATCGGGCCGTAGGCTCCGATGCTCAGGTGCTTGTCCATGACGATCACCGTCTTCTTTCCCTTCATGAGCTTCGCCAGTTCCGCGATCGGCCAAGGCCTGAAAAGTCTGGGCATGGCAACCCCCACCTTCTTGCCTTCTCCGCGCAGCTGATCTATGGCCTCCTTCATCGTCCCGAAGGATGATCCGAGCACGATCGCGATGCAGTCCGCATCCTCGCACTTGTACTCCTCGACCAAGTTGTATCTCCTGCCGGATATCTTCTCGAATTCCGCGAATACTTCTTTCGTCACCTTGAGCGCATTGTTCATCCCCAGGACCGACTGGTATTTGTGGGGGAAATAGAACGGGGGGCCGTCCAGCAGGTTGTGCGATATGGGGTGCTTCACATCCAAAAGGGGATACAGAGGCTTGAACTCGCCAACGAATTTCTTAATGACATCGGTGTCCAGAGGGGTTATCCTCTCAATGGCGTGAGTCAGTATGAACCCGTCGATATTGACGAGCGTGGGAAGCTGAACATCGTGGTGCTCGGCTATCCTGGGGGCCATTATGGAAATGTCATACGCCTCCTGGACATTCTCTGCGAACAGCGATACCCATCCGCAGTCCCTCGCCGACATGACGTCGCCGTGATCGTTGTGGATATCTATCGGACCGCTGACCGCCCTGTTGGCTACCGCCATTATCAGCGGGACCCTCATCGCGGCGGCGATCGGCATCATCTCCCACATGTATGCGAGCCCTTGAGATGCGGTCGCCGTGAACGTCCTCGCTCCTGCGGATGAGGATGTTGTGCACAGCGTGAGAGCGCTGTGCTCCGACTCCACGCAGACGAACTCCGTTGATACCTCCCCGTTCGCGACGTACTCGGCGAACTTCTCGACCATTATCGTCTGAGGGGTGATGGGGTACGCCGCACACACATCGGGGTTGATCTGTTTCCATGCGAGCGCGATCGCGGAGTCCCCGTTTATTGCGATATCTTTGGTCATCTTATTCCTCCTTCATCGTTATCGCATCCTTGGGGCACACCTTTGCACAGATGCCGCAGCCTTTGCAGTGCGACAGCTTCATGCCTTCCATCTTGCCGTCCTTTATCAGGATGCTGCTGTCCGGACAGTACACCCAGCATGTGAGACAATCTATGCACTTGCCCTTGTCCAATATGGGGATCATGCTTCTCCAGTCCCCGGTGTGGAATTTTTCGGAACTCCCGGGTTCGATGAC
>WRKC01000009.1 GCA_009778275.1 Methanomassiliicoccaceae archaeon | reverse complement strand
ATCTTTCCGTCCCTGAGTATCTTGTTCGCTCTCTCGCACTTCTCCCCTCCGGGGAAGCAGCAGGTCGTGGGGTAGGGAATGTCGTCCCTCATCTCAACGAGGATCTTTGCTATGCTTTCCAGGTCCGCCGTGTCAAGAGGGGACCCCATCACGACCAGACCGCCGACGGCGGGATCTTTGATGACGGCGTTTATTGCGCCCTTGAAGTATTCCGCCTTTGCGTCACCCCTCACGTCGATCGGGTTCGTCAACCCGGCGATGGTAGGCACCGCTTTCTTTATGTTCTCTATCGTCTCGGGTGAGAGTTTCGCCGCCTCTATGAAGGGGGCGTTGAAGGTCGCGTCCGCGGACATGACGCCGAGCCCGCCGGCGTTGGTGATGATGGCTATGCCGCCTTTCTTCATCGGACTGCATGTGCTGAACACCGACAGAGCATCGAACATCTCATCAAGGTCCTGCGCCCTGTGCAGGTTGAGCTTGTTGAATATCACATCGTTGACTGCGTCCGAGCCTGCCAGGGATCCCGTGTGGGAGGATGCCGCCGCGGAGCCCGCCTCCGTCCTTCCGGACTTGAACACCACTATCGGCTTCTTTCCTCCGGCGTCCTCGACCGCTTTTATCAGTTTCTGGCCGTCCGATATGCCTTCGAAGTACATCCCTATGACCTTTGTCGCAGGGTCATCCTCCATATACCCGATGATGTCCGCCTCGTTCACGTCGGACTTGTTCCCGAAAGTGATGAAGTTCGCTATCCCGAAATTGTTGAGCTTGGACCACTCCAGTATCGAGGAGCCCAGCGCCCCCGACTGCGAGAGTATGGATATGTTCCCTGCCGGAGGCAGGATGTGCGTGAATGTGAAATTCAGTCCGTAGGCGACGTTCATGTTGCCGAAGCAGTTGGGCCCAACGATCCTGATCCCGTATTTCTTCGCTTCTTCGAGGAGCTTCTTCTCGAGCTCCGCTCCTGCAGGGCCTTCCTCTTTGAACCCTGCCGAGAGTATCGAAGTATATTTGACCCCTGCGGCACCGAGCTCTTTCATAACCTCTATTGCCTGCAGATTCTTGATCGCTATGACCGCAAGTTCGATCGGTGCTCCGACCTCTGTGACGGACTTGTAGGCTTTGATGCCCATTATCTCTCCGCCCTTGGGGTTGATGGGGTACAATTTTCCCTTGAACCCCGCATTTATCATGTTCTTTAGAAGCATTCCGCCTAATTTCGTTGTGTCCTCTGATGCGCCCACTATTGCGACTGACTCAGGTCTGAAATACGCTTTCATAAATCTCCTGTAACAAATATTCTTAGATAAAGCTAACCGTGGAAACCATAGAATAACGACACTTTTCGTATAAATCTTTACGAATCTCGTATTAATAGATTCATTTTCCACGAAATTCGGAGTTTTCGACAATTAACAGACATTTATTTACTATAAGTCAATATTATACAACAAAATACGTCGATTGCCGTGCACCCCCTATTCCCATGCGAAACATATTAAAAATACGGGCACCATCGGTGAACAGCCGGACCGGCGTAGGGACCTGATCGATGATGGTCATGTGCACGGATCGGCTCAAAGCGACCCTGTCCCTGAAAAGGGGCTCTTTCGGTAGCAACGATGTGTCATCGCAGCCGTGACCGCAAGCCAACGCAGGGTCCGACACATACTCCCGGCGTAAGTCAGTGCTTCGAGACAGGTGTCATCACCTGACCGTGAAAAAGTGTGTTAGCGCCGCGGAGACACCAACTTTATGTTGTGCCTTATCCTTCCTCCGTTTCATCGTCTTTTAGTTCATAAAAATAGTCGATCTGTTTCCCTCTCCTGTCGCTTGGTAACAATTTGCGGCGTTCAAGGCGCTCCTGCGCCTCGCCGAGTATCATTCTTATCTTTTCTTCGAGCATCGCTTTCGGCGGCAGGTCCGTCCAATATTCCGCTACTGCGATTCCGGATCTATCCATTTCCAGCAGTTCGACCTGGCCCCTGCTGGCCTTCGTGCATAGTATCAGCCCGATGGGTTCGTTCTCTCCCTCGTGGCGCTCATATCTGTTCAACCATTTCAGATAAAATTCCATCTGTCCCTTATACTGCGGAATGAACTTTCCTATCTTCAGTTCAACTGCCACGAGTCTCTTCAGAATACGGTGGTAGAACAACAGATCTAGTGTATGATCGTCATCGTCCATTGTCATCCGCTTCTGACGCTCAACAAAAGTGAACCCGTGACCGAATTCGAGTATGAACGCCTCAAGCTCCGTAAGAATGGCCTTTTCCAGATCGGCCTCGAGAAAATTATCTTTCAGACCAAGAGTATCAAGCAGATATGGATCTTTGAACAAGTTGAAAGGGACCGCAGAAACTTCAGTCAATTGAGAATTGGCTATCTCACGCCTTTCATATGCCTTCCTTGATATCTGTTTTCGCAGATCACGAACCCCCAGATTTCGTTCTGCTGCATCCTTTGCATAATACAGCCTTGCTTCTTCGTCCTTCAGCGGCAATATTGCGATAAAATGGGACCAGCTCAATTGTTGTGACAGTGTCACAAGAATCTCCGAATCGGGGAAAAGCTCTGCAAATTTTATCATTCTTGTTATATTCGTGTACTCGAAACTGTTCCCGTACCTTTCTACCAATCCCCGAGATAAAGTCAAAAGGATTTGCTTACCATATTTTGTACGCTCGCCGCCGAGGACGACAGAGCCTATATGTCTCCCTATTTCCCAAAACATCATGGTGACCTCGCTGTTGGCGAAAACCCCCGCGCGTTTTTTGCGGGCCTCGATGATGCCGGTTATGTGCTTGAATAGCATATCTTCCTTTTTATCCGGCTCCTCCTCGGACAA
>WRKC01000008.1 GCA_009778275.1 Methanomassiliicoccaceae archaeon | reverse complement strand
CCGGTGTGGGATGTGGACTCCCGCGGGGGAGCGGACGACCCTGTGAAGATGTACATCCCTTTCCTTGCATTGAAGTCCATGTTCATGCGGGCAACATCCCATAGATTAGGCACATCCTGCCATTCGTCAATCAGCCGCGGCTCTTCCCCCTTCAGGACAAGTTCCGGGTCCATTTCCGCCACCATGCGTCCGCTTTCCGTCCCGATGAACGCAGAGGATTTGGAATGGTATGTGCCTGTCCATGATTTACCGCACCATTTGCATCCTGTTATTTGGATGCCGCCGAAAACACGAAGTAAATGAGATATCCTTGAATCGACAACCCGTGGGCGGTAAAGCCTGCGAATTTCCCGGTCTGGAATCTCTTTTATTTCCCTCATGATATGTCATGCACATAGTACTTGATATAACTTTTGGGAACGATTTGATATAACTTTTAGGAATGATTTGATATAACTTTTGGGAATGATTTGATATAACTTTTGGGAATGATTTGATATAACTTTTGGGAATGATTTGATGATGACCGTCAGGTTCATTACATTGGAAAATGCGCTCTTTGCTTTGCGAATTCCCCGAGGACGCGTTCCGTGGTCGGCCCAAGCATCTCGTGCGTGACGAAATCCGGCGAGAGCTCATCGATGAGGAGTTTACAGCCGCCGTTCGTGAAGGGCCTGTGCTGATCTATCTTTGAGATATGGGGGTAGATCCTTGAGATCGTTTCTATCATCGTCTCGCCTGAAGGCCTTTTCATGGGCTCGAAAGTTTCCCTGTATTCGGCGCTGGTGCTCACATGCAGATGCACGGTGCCGATCCTTTCCTTCATCTCATCGGGATATCTTCCGAATATCTCCAACAGCCTGTCGATGCATGTCTGCTCATCATAAGCATCCGGCAGTGTGTTCATCATGTGCCCCGTGTCGAGGCAGAACCCCCAGTTGTCGAACTCCAAATGGGAATCCAAGAACTCGTACTCCCACTTGTCAAGCAGCTTAAGTCCCGGCCACCACAGGTTCTCGAACGCCAGCTTGAAAGGCGGCTCGTTCCCTTTGAACCCTGAGACAGCCTGATTCATCATCTCGCAGAATTCCCTTAGGATATCTCTGCTGTCATCGGTCTGCTCCCTCAGCATAGCTTCTTCCAGGTTCGCGCTGCCGGCGTGGAACACGCCGTAAGCGGGCTCTATCTCAGACGCAAACCGGATGGCGGCCCTTATATTATTCACGGTTTCATCCCTGTCCCTCCCAAACAGGACGTGTTTCACGTTATCCTCGTCAAACTCACTCGTATCCGCAGTACCCGTCCATCCGCTGTACCAATTGACCGCAAAGGGAAGATGTACCGAGGGCGAGACCTTTCTGTAAAACTGAGGCACTTTTTCGAATAATGTGAAAAGTTCCACTCCGTCGCATCCGATGTCCCTGAGGCCGTCCCCTCCGCCTGGAAGGTCCTCAACGGGCTGAAGCACCGAATAACTGAAGAGATGTTTCATGGATGTTTGTCAGCCTCATACGAGTTCGAACGCCGCATTGATCGCGGCCTCTATCGCAAGGGCCTTTGTGTCGGCGCTCCCCACGATGATTATGTCATTCTGCGTGATACCCGTCTCTTTGCGTATCTTGTACGCAAGGTCCGGGTCCCTTTCGTCAATATTCCAATCCGGCGGTATCATCAGGACCCCGTCCCTTATGACGACTGTGGTGCAGCCCGTTGCCCCGACCTTTATCCCCGCATCCCTCTGCTGCATTCCGTTGTGCACCTTCTCGGATACGCCCAACACCAGAACACTCTGAGAATACGTTCCGACGGTTGACCCCCCGAGATCCACCTCCACTACCCTTATCGGGATCTGGCTCAGGAATGTCATGCCCCATTTCGTGATCGTTATCCCTGTCTGTTTCACGGTGATCAGATTCCACTCCTTCAGCGTGTCGATGATCCTCCTCATGCTGCCCTCCCCGATACCGATCGTCTCGGACAGTTTCTTCCTTCCCACCCTTCTGCCGTCCGACAGTATGTGAAGGGCCCAGAAGATATTCGCATCGGAGAACCTGAACATCGGTCCGAACTGCGGAAGTTCCATTATTTTCATCGTTGACATCCCCTGGGTGGTCCGGCTCAGAACGTCCTTACTTTGCCGGTTATGATGAGCTCTGTGACCTTGTCTATGTTGTTCAGCCAATCCGTGGCGATCGCTTCCGCCTCGGACTTCCATTTCGGAAGTCTGGGGTCGGTATCGGCCCCGGCGGTCACGATGTCGATCGATGCGTTAAGGGGTTCCGAGACCGGCTTCCCTATCTGAGAGAGCAGCCTTATGCGTATCTCCGCATCCCCGCCGATGCTTTTGGCTATGTCGTCGGCGATCAGCTTGGACAATATGTTGTATATCTTCCCGATGTGCGTTATGGGGTTCTTGCCCGACGTGGCCTCCATCGACATCGGCCTGAAAGGCGTTATCAGGCCGTTGCACCTGTTCCCTCTTCCCACCGATCCGTCGTCGCCCATTTCCTGGGACATTCCCGTACAGGTCAGGTAATACACTTTTTTCTTGTAGTCGTCGCCGGTGTTGACGAAAAGGTCTATGTCGACCTTCTGCGACCCAACGATCTTCAGCGCGTTGTCCAGCGCCGAGTTGTACAGTTGTTCTACCGCAGACTTGTAAGCGGACTCGTCCTCAATGTACTTGTCCACCATCGCGCACGCTACTGTCAGCGTTATTTTGTTGCCTATCCTGGATGCCATTACCTTGACGTCCTGGCCGCTCTCCGGGAGTTTCTTCTTCAGTTTGCCGTTGATGTACTCTTCCGTCCCCAGAACGAGTTTGTCCGTTATCGAATACGG
>WRKC01000007.1 GCA_009778275.1 Methanomassiliicoccaceae archaeon | reverse complement strand
GGCAATGCAAAAATGAAATGGTCATTGTCAAGACGGCGGTGCGGTCTTAATCCAAACGTACGGCCGCTGAAGAGAGTGACACAGGCCGAACATTTTATGCTCGAATTGTCTGATTTAGAGCAAAACCGTTATTACGAGCTGATTCAATCTGTGTCCCATGGCAAAGAGAAACCTGATCTCTGTATTGGATATGAAGGAAGAATGGCCCGACCTCGTGGACCTGGCGATCAAGCTCAAAAAAGAGCGTTACACACACGGCGCGCTGCTCAAAGGCAAGACGCTGCTGATGATATTCGAAAAGCCCAGCACCAGAACGAGGATCTCTTTCGACGTAGCCATGACCGAGCTCGGAGGCAATGCGCTGCACATCGACGCATCGAAGATACACATGGGGCAGCATTCGGAGACGGTCGAGGATACCGCCAAAGTGATGAGCAGATTCGCTCACGGCATAATGTACCGTGCGTACGACTACAAAGTGATGGACAAGGTCGGAGAGTCGGCGACAATACCCGTCATAAGCGGCCTGGACAATCTGGAACATCCATGCCAGGCCCTGGCCGACATGGTCACGATCAAAGAAACCAAAGGAACGTTCCGCGGAAAGAAAATGGTCTATCTGGGGGACGGGAACAACGTGTGCAATTCGCTCATGTACGCAAGCGCCATACTCGGATTGGACATGGTGGCATGCTGCCCGGCGTCAAGAATGCCGAACGCGGAGATAATGCTGGGCGCCGCCCGCATAGCCGATGCGAATGGAAGCAAGATAGTGGCGTCCCACGACCCCAAAGAAGCCTGCAAAGATGCGGACATCTTGTACACTGACACATGGATATCCATGGGGGACGATACCCCGGTGAACGAGGCGCTGAAACTATTCAGCATGTATCAGATAAACTCCGACCTGCTTTCGCTGGCAAAAGATGACTGCATCGTCATGCACTGTCTCCCCGCCCACAGGGGCTATGAGATAACCGGCGAGGTCATGGACGGGCCGCAGAGCGTCGTGCTGGATCAGGCAGAGAACCGTCTGCATGCCCAGAAGGCCGTCCTGTACACCCTGATCAAATGATCTGAGAAGAAACGAGGTCCTCGACAATACCCAGGAACTCCTCTTCCTTTCCCTTTGGGATGGTGGCCCCGGCGGCGACCTTATGGCCTCCTCCGTAACCGCCCACCATTTCCGAGGCTGTTTTCATTACAAAGGAAAGGTCCAATCCGCGGTCGGTAAGCGATCTGTTCGCTCTTGCGGAGACCTTCACTCCGTCATCGGCATCCGCGAACGCGAAGATAGGAAGCTCCTTTCTCGCCTCTCCGGAGTTGAGCAGTATCCCGGCCACGATTCCCACGACCGTCTCCCTTATCTCCGGGCCGGCATCAAAATACTGTACGAACCTCCGTTCTTTCAGAAGGCGGTTCTCTTTTATGTAGCCGATGGCGGAGGAGATGTTCTTCCTGTGGTCCAGGCGGTTCCTCTCGGCATCATCCAGCGCCGTCAGGTCGCCCCTGCATATCCTGAGGCCGGTCACCGCATCATCGTACCTTCCGCATGAGTTCAGGACCGTTGCGAACTCCTTCACGTCCCTCAGCCCCGTCTGGGATTCGTATCTGGTTATGGTGTATATCTCGCCGAACAATCTTTTCTTTGCATCCTCTGTATCGAGATACGAAAGCAGGCGTTCGGACGCCGTTCTCTTCTCGTCCGCCGTAAGGTCTCTCCACGACCGCGGTCCGCTGCCGTCCTTCAAGGGTATGCCGAGGTTGGAGAAGAACTCGGCGCATCTCGGGCCGTCGTCGGTTATCCCGGGGACGGGAGGGTCGTTGCCGAATTGAAGGAACTGGACAAGCGGCCTGTAGTCGCGTCCGTAGTACCGTATGTCCCTCTCCACCGCCACGTCACCTGACGAAACGGCATCGTTCAGGATCGCCCTGTTCAGGCCTATCAGCTCGGATTCTCTGGCATCCTGGAGGTCGCCGACGGCGCCAACGACGGCAAGGAACGCGAGGTCCGTGTTCGCAGCCTCTATGGTCTTTGAGAGGAGGTACGTCATGCCGGCGCCGCAGATCTCGTAGGATCCGGATATGCCGTAGGTGTGGGGGTTCAGGTGGTGGATGCCGTCGAAGTCCTCAATGGATGCCTGCCTGCCTTTAATTCTGATATCTGGTACATGATGGTCTGTGATGACGATCCCCCGTCTTTTGAATTCTGAGACATAGGCGCTCCCAAGGTCGCATACCCACACCAGGTCCGAATCGGACCCGTTGATCATGGCGATCGTTTCCTCCGTGATCTTCTTTTCAAAAGATATCGAGTATCTCTTTCCGAGCCTGTCGAGTGTGATGGAGGCGATCCCTCCCGACGAAATGCCGTCCGCATCTATGTGGGTGACGATCAGGATGTTCTCTGCAGACCTGACGGCGCAAGCCGCTTTATCGAGGTCCCTGAGAAGCCTGTCGCAGTAAACACCGTCCTCATCCATGTTATCGATCGCAACTCCGGCATAGCCGAACAAAAAGAAATACTATCGCATAAAATCAGATTAATATTGGCAACCCCATCGGGAAAGTATGAGGTCGTACGAGATACTCCCAGGCGTAAAGGTCACCAACGACAGGTGCCTGATACTGGATGACGGTCCGACCGCTGTTCTGGGAGATCTTCACTTAGGTTACGAGAGCGCCCTCGAGGAAGAGGGGATGTACATACCGAGGATGAACACGGAATCGATCAGGGACGCGATGAACAATGTCCTTTCCGTGTACGAACC
>WRKC01000006.1 GCA_009778275.1 Methanomassiliicoccaceae archaeon | reverse complement strand
GGTGATGCTCAGGGGATGCCCTCTCGGAACAAGGCGCGGAGCAACCTCCAATCTGTCCCTGGACACTTCCCCGATCAGTCTGATCACCATGTTATGCGAGGCCGCAAGCGAGACGGCCTCGCTCGTGACGGACGTGATGCCGGTTATATTCACATCCGAGAACGTGACCCTCAGATTGAACAGCGAGTTAGCGAGTATCACTACCTTGCATGCGCTGTCGTATCCTTCTATATCGTTCGTAGGGTCGGCCTCGGCGTACCCCATCTGCTGGGCCTCCTTGAGCGCCTGCTCGAAGGACTGCCCGTTGTCCATTTTGCTGAGTATGAAATTGCAGGTGCCGTTCAGTATACCGCGTATGGAGGATATGTTCTCCCCAACGAGACTTTCCCTGCACAGGTTGATTATGGGCATGGCGCCGCCAACGGAGCCTTCGAAGCGGAACTTGCAGCCGTTCTTCTTTGCAAGGCTCACCAACTCACAGAAATTGAGCGCCAAAGGCCCTTTGTTTACCGTTATCACATCTTTTCCGGACTCAAGCGCATGCCTGATATTCCTCAGGCCGGCCCCTCCGGTCTTTATATCGGTGGGGCTGACCTCCACCAGAAGGTCGTATTCGACCGAATCCATCACTTTCAGCGGATCCTGATATCCTTCCGTTCCTACCTTCCCGGTCCTTTTCTTCCTTTCCAGCAGTTCTTCCGGAGATATCCCAGATGGGTTCGATACGCAAGATGAGGAATCCATTGCGCATACTACGGAGACCTCTTCCCCGTATCTTTCCCTGAAGAAGTCCCTTCTGAGGATCATGACCTCCGCGAAACCTTGTCCCACGGTGCCGAACCCCGACATCAGTATCCTCATGTCAGAGCCCCCTGATGTAGACTATGCCGCTTTCTTTGCAAGCATCCATGAGGAACCCGTCGAACATCTTCAGGTCGCTTTCGCTTCTCAGTTCGGCGGATATCATCGCCGTCCGCACAGAACTCGCGTTCTGCGACGAGAAGTTCACATCGACCGATTCCAATGATATTTTCTGCGAAGCGCTGTCGATGAGCGATTCCACGAAAGAGGCCTTGAATTTTCCCACGAACATGTACTCCATGGTGAACGTTTTGTACACGGAGCCCATCTTCGCTATCTGGACGTCCCTCTTCTTCCATATGTCCTTAAGTTGGTCCAGCTCGGAGGCTCCTTTAATTTCGAATGTGACGTCAATGCATATCCTTTGGTTCACTATCTGTTCTCTGTCGTGTACGACGCCAACGATGTTGCCGTTGACCAGCGATATGGGCTCCAGAGATTCCACTAGGCGTCCCGGGAGGTCCTTCACATAGAGCTGTGCATTAACCATCATCTCAATACCACACTGGGTTTGTTTCCCCGTTTGAGATAATCGTCTTCTACTATTTAATTAAAATACAGGTAATAATAACGCTGTAATCGCTGTAATTTAATAAAAAAAGGCAGCCGCAGCGGCTGTTGTGAAATTGTTTATTTTGCCAGATCGAGAGAATGCGCATAATGAATTATGATGCAGAAAGCGGCAAGAATCTCATCCCTCATCCTCCACGAACTCCAGTATGTCTCCCGGCTGGCACTTCAGAGTGGAACATATCGCGTTCAGGGTCGAGAAGCGTATCGCGCTTATCTTCCCCGTCTTTATTTTAGAAAGATTCACGTTGGATATCCCCACATTCTCGGCCAGATCGTTAAGCGACATCTTTCTGTCCGCCATGATCCTGTCAAGTCTGAGTATTATTGTCATATTCCCTCACAGCATCTCGTCCGATTCTTTCTGAAGCATTGCTCCGTATTTGAATACAAGAGACATGAAATAGATCAGGAAGGCCGCGAACACCGCGAACAGGTTGACCCCGACCGATTGGTTGTACTCTGCTTCAAGCGCAAACGACGTCGCATAACTGACGATCGGTATGACGAACGCGCCGACAACCATCAGTATGGCGATCATTTCCAAAAATTTGACGCTATCATCCGTGAAGGGAGTGTTGGTTCTGTGTATGTTCGAGAACAGCCGGCCTACATAATACACTACAATCGCTCCGAGGGCGAACCCCACTACTGCGGTCACGCTCATCTCCTGTATGTGGCTAACCGTGTAGGACGATCCTGTGTCCTCGATCACTTGGGAAAAGAAGTCAGCATTCAAGGTCACTCCGATCCCCACAGCAACCACGATGATGATCATCAATATCAGAATGGTCAAGAATATTTTCGACAACAAACTCACAAAATAGCTTATTTTGTTCAATTTACTCAAAGCATCACTCAATACATCATCTCCTTCTTTGGTCATATTTTGAAATTCGGTCAAAGGAAGCTGTTTGAATAAAAAAGAGAAGGGGGGCTCTGCGAGGAAGCATCAGAGTTCCCTCCTTCTGAACACCAGATATCCGGCTGCTGCCGTCACAAGCCCCCATATCAGCATGACGCCTGCATATGTCAGGACAGGCTCGGTGCTTCCGATAGATGCGGAAATGTAGGTCGCGGCTTCATCTATCATGAACCACGGGTCTATGTCATATAATGAGAGTATGCCCGAGACCATTGACAGTATGAATGGCAGTGCGAACGTCAGTATCGAGGCGGTGCTGGCCTTCTTCATGACGGAACTCATCAACACAGCTATCCCGCCGAGCCCGACCATACAGATCAGCGCAAGACCCAGCGATTTGAGCAGCGCTGATGTCACGG
>WRKC01000005.1 GCA_009778275.1 Methanomassiliicoccaceae archaeon | reverse complement strand
CGTTTTTTGGAGATGGTGGGGATGATCGAAAGCAAGCGTGATAAGGACGGATTATTTGTGCCTGAGGCCGTTTACCAGAAATTCAAAGGATGGGAGTTCGG
Organism: Methanomassiliicoccaceae archaeon; assembly: GCA_009778275.1. Lineage (GTDB taxonomy): Archaea > Thermoplasmatota > Thermoplasmata > Methanomassiliicoccales > Methanomethylophilaceae > Methanoplasma. The sequence continues at coordinate 2,586 of WRKC01000005.1, read as the reverse complement.
TCAAAAGAAGGGCCCTTCGCCCTATCTGACATATTTGTGTCAACGGATATTTGCCCGGGTTGGTTGAAAATCACCTGCTTCGGAAGGTCCCGGCGGAAAAATCAACGGGGCGTGCGTTCTAGCAAAATCATTAATAGAAGCCTACCTATCTTTCGAAGGGGCGGCGCATGGTCACCGCCCGCCTTCAGAGGAACGACATGATCAACATCGGGGAATGGCTCTACGGACTTTTCGGGTCTGATGGCGGACCGGCTCTCGTCCTCTGCATATTCCTGATATTCCTGGTGGATGCTGTGTTCTTCCCCACACTGCCTGAGTTCTTCTACGTCACGGCATTCTTCTATGACCCAAGCCTGCCTTTCGGCCTCTGCCTGCTGGGCGCTGCCATTACGGCGGAGACCCTTGGCCTGATCATACTGTACATCATTGTCGGAAAAGTGAAAGTGCCCAAGCGCATCAACACGGTCGTCAACAAATACGTCGGATTCCTGGTGCTCGGCGACGAGCGCCTGCTTCTGCTTAACCGAATAGCGCCGATGATACCTTTCAGCGGCGCTTTCGTCAGGATAGCGGGGTGGGACATAAGGAAGTCCGTCTTCTATTTGATAGTGGGATGCGTGCTGAAATACGGCGCGGTCCTGCTGATGAGCAACTTCTTCCACAGTTACTACAGCAGCGGGGACGCTCAGACCCTGACATTGATATTCATAATTGCGGTGATCGCAATAAGTTTTGTTACGTCGATCATAATGAAGAAAAAGAAAGGCATAGGCCAGAAGGCCTGAGCCGTCATCCTCTGCTCTTCGTTATCTTTCCCAACTTCGAATGGATGTTGAGGCCGTCCACAAAATCCTTCTCGCTTCTTTTTCCAAGGTAAATGTACGAATAGATGGCCATCAGCACCGCCCCCAACACGTCGCACAACAGATCCCTGTATGTATCCCAGGGGCTGTACTGCATGTTCGTCCCGGTCAGGTTGTCCACGGCGAACTCGAACGACTCCCAGATGGCGCCGAACGCCACCATGATGAGGAAGATGAACACCGGCATCCACCTCCTCGTGAAATGGACCATAGGGTCAGACACGTTCACCACCATGAGTGCGTAGAACGCACAGAGAGCAACGGTCAGCGACGACACGGTGTGCGTGACGGAATCCCAGTAGTACAGGTCATCATATTTCATCAGGAGCACCCCGTATGCATGAAGGAATATCGCGACCTCTATCATTATCACCATCGTGAGAGGAAGTTCGAGGATCTTCGCCCTGCGGAATATAAGGGGGACAAGGCATATGAACGCACAGAAGAACCCCGTTATAACCTCATATGTCGCACGCTGTTCGTGCACCACTGCGATGACGGACATCGCCAGAAGGACGAACGCCGCGATCACGCATGCCGCATCCGACACTATTTTGAGGTTCAATTATCCTCCCTCCCGTAATATCGGGTAAGGTCTTTCGCTTCGACCCCTCTCAGATATCTGTCTATCAGAAGCCCGTATGCAAGGGAGAAGATCACAGCCAGATTTATCGGGAGCATGAAGTAGTGGTTGGCATCGGTGTTGTCGAGCGCATCCGGCCCTTCGAACTGCCAGTTGTAAAGCGGATAACCGAGGTCCTGCATCGCATAGAAGAGGAAGAACACATACAGCACCGCAAGGGTGCATGTGAACGCCACCGAGAACACGAATATCCATCTTTTCGAAAGGACCGTTCCGGAATTGGCATCGACCGAAACGAGCAACATATAAGCACACACTACTGATGCCAGAGGCTGGATCATCAATGAGATGTAGCGGTACGCTTCGACACCCACGATGACATTGGCGGCGAACAGAACGATATACAGAGTGAAGGGTATCAGCGATACGAGAAGAAGCGACCTGTGGTACGACAGACCTTTCCCCTTGGTCAGTCTCGGGATCAAAAGTGCGGTGATCCCCACGGCGGAGACGATCGCCCACATGTAATCATAGACCGCGAGGGATATAATCAAAGAGACCGCCATCGGGATCGCCGATATTATCGGCAACCGTATTCCGGTGTGTGCTTTCGTCATGTCTCTTCACGTCCGTCATGTTCAGTTGGTGTTTTATATCTTCCGACGTGCGCTTTCGTCATGTCTCTTCGCCCAGAGTCAGGAGTTTACCGTATATCGTGGTCATTTTTCCTAAGAAGATGTAAACGTTAGTGAATTCCTCTGCCGGACCGATCGTTCCGCTGCACGTTCCATTCATAGTACCGGTCCGGGTCCAGATATTTTCAGTGTTGATGTCATATGATATTCCGGAGGAGATGACCTGCGCCACCGCGGTTCTCGTATCTCCGGTCAGCCCGCCTCCGAACACGGCGATCATCCCCTTGCCCTTCCCGCTGTCTGTGAGGGTTATGCTGCCGTACCCGTCCTTGTCAGCGAAACCTATCGATAGCGTCTTCCCCCCTATCTTGTCGCTGAGGCCGTTGGTCGCGTCCCCCGGCCTTTCGACGTCAAAGTTGACGCAAAGCATCTCACCGAGAGCCCTGTCCTTACCGCGCTCCGTTCCTATCGGATTGTCATCGGATGTCCTTACCGCCCCGTCCAT
>WRKC01000004.1 GCA_009778275.1 Methanomassiliicoccaceae archaeon | reverse complement strand
GTTGTTATACCAACTAAAGAAACACCCAGGATACAGGAGGGCTATCTGGTGGCATGCCACACGATATGCGGGATCGTCGAAAGGGAGATGTTCGGCAGGAAGGCGGTCCTGGTCGACAGGGACGACACCTTGGCCAAGGATGTGCCTTACTGCGACGACCCGAAAAAGTTCCATCTGCTGCCAGGAGTCCCGGCGGCGATCGCAAAACTCAATGATGCGGGATACATCGTGATCGTGGTGACCAACCAATCCGGAATAGCCAGGGGCAAGTTTGACGAGGATACGCTGGAGGCCATTCATGACAAGATGAACAGGGAGGTCGAGGCCGGAGGCGGGCGCATCGAGGACATCTTCTACTGTCCGCACCACCCGGACGCCGGCTGCACGTGCAGGAAACCGGAGACAGACCTGGGGATCGCGGCGATCGTCAAACATAACATCGATCCGAACAAGTCGTTCATGGTGGGCGACAGCGAGATGGATGCGGAGTTCGGGAGAAGGCTCGGGCTGAGGACATATCAGGTCACCGAGAAAAGAACGTTCAAGGACGTTGTCGACGACATACTGAAAAATTTCAGCTGAACATGGCCTTGTATATCCTGGCGAGGAACCTTCCGACCATGCCGCACTGATGGAACGACCGATACACTATCTCAGGATTCACTTTTGACTTTCCGTTCATCCTTCTTCCGAACTCGTATTTTATTCCGCCGACCTTTATGTCGGAAGGGGCATGCAGCATGAAGTCGAAGAGCAGTTTGAACCCTCTCATTTCGAACTTGTCGCCATGTTCCCTTATCACGTCGGAGAAAAGTTCCACGCTGCCCCCGAAGAGGCCGCTCGCGATGTCCTTCGATCTTTTCTTCCCGTGGACGAAGAGTACCGAAGAAGCGAGGAAATGGAAAAGCCAGGACCCCATGCTCCTCTTGAACCCGAGAGCCCACCTGTCGACCCTGAGGCCCACGACCAGGTCGTAGTCCTTGTTCAGTTCGGCGTATATCCTGCCGGCCGCTTCGAGGGGGTGCTGGAAATCAGAGTCCATGCACATGAAAAGGTCCGTCCCGGCCATCAAGATACCATCGCAGACGCTGGCGGTCACCCCTCTGACATCCGAGTCCCTGACGACGAATCGGACATTCTCCAAGTTCAGGGAATCGACGATCTCCTTTGTACGGTCCGAGGAATTGTCGTCCATGATCAGAATTTGAAAATCAGGATACATTTCCCTGAGCGATACGACCATCTTCTCGATGTTCTCTTCCTCATTGTAGGTGGGCAATATTATCGTGAAGGTTTTTTCGCCGGCCATTATCAGGTTATCCGGGAACCACTATTTCATATATGCGCAGAATAATCAGCGTCCGAGTGTGATAAAAATGCACGTAATATCCTTGATCGTAAAGAATGAGTTCGGCGTTATGCAGCGAGTGATGGGTGAGTTCACCCGGAACAAGATAAACGTTGAGACCATAGTGGTAGGGAAATGCGAGATCCCAAAAAGGTCAAGAATGGTACTCTCTGTGATAGACAAGGAGGCCGCTGAGACCGCAATGGGGAGGCTTCAGAAATTGCAGGATGTATACGGTGCAGAATTGATACCTTATGAAGGTCAGTCAGCTTATGCTCTCATTTCAACATCCAACGGAAACGTTGGCCTGGTCGGAGGGGCGGCACAGGTCGAAGAGATAATAGGGCGCAGCCAGTCAGAGAAATATGTGATGGCGCTCAACGCGCTCTGATCTTTACCTGGAAGGGAATGATATGGAAAAAACGGAAAAGATATGGATCGACGGCGAGTTGGTCGATTGGAAAGAAGCAAAGGTCCACATACTGACACACGCCCTGAACTACGGTACGGGCGTCTTCGAGGGGATAAGGGCGTATCAGACGCCGAAGGGGCTGGCCGTCTTCAGGCTCAGGGAGCATATAACAAGGCTTCTTGACGGTTGCAAGGTCATGGGGATAGACCCGGTATTCGGCGGCAAGACATACAATGTCGATGAGATAATCGATGCGGTAAAAGCATGCATCAAAGCGAACAAAAAGGTCGATTACATCAAACCCTGCGTGTTCCTGAGCGGAGAGGAGGTCGGTCTCAACCCGGTCGGCGTCCCCGCGAGCTTGGCGATCACATGCATACACATGGGAGCGTACCTCGGCAACGCATCCGCGGAAGGAGCGAAAGTGATAACGTCGTCTTGGCACAGACCCGACAATTTGTGCGGGCCGTCCGGGGCGAAGGTCAACGGGACATATGTCACGTCATGTCTGGCAAAAAGGGAGGCGGTCCGTCAGGGCGCCAAAGAAGCGGTCATGCTCAACTCCGTCGGACATGTCGCAGAATGCACGGGGGAGAACATCTTCATCGCAAAGAACGGGAAGATATACACCCCTCAAATATCCGATTGCATACTTGAGGGCATAACCAGGAGTTCCGTCATCGATATAGCGCGTGAAATGGGCTATGACGTCACGGAGATCCAGATGACCAGAACCCAGCTGATAACCGCGGACGAGGTCTGGATGACCGGAACGGCGGCAGAGATCGTACCGGTCACGAA
>WRKC01000003.1 GCA_009778275.1 Methanomassiliicoccaceae archaeon | reverse complement strand
GATAAGCAGATCATATGCAGCTGCGAGGTCTTTCAGCAGAACAACAGCTGCAGGGACCTGTGCCAGCGGTTCGTGGCCAAAGGCGATAAGCTGTATGACATCATTTCGTGGTATGACGATGTCGCCACCTATGTGCTGAACAGGACGGAATGGCGTTCCGGAAGCACCTCCAGGTTCACCGCACCTTTCCTGAAAGCGTTCGGCATGACCGACTATGCCGCGATGGAACATTGCGGAAAGACGCTGACTATTATGCCTGAGGCCAAAAGGGTGATAGGGCATCTGAGAGAGACCATGCCGACCTTCTTCACCACTTCCTCCTATGAGCACAACGTGCTGAACCTATGCAGGGAACTGGACATCCCCCGGGTACTGGTCAACTGTATGGATGCCGCGTTCGATGATTTTTACATACCCAGGCAGGAAGCGAAGGCCATCAGGGAATTGGCCAACAGGATAACTGGCCTGAGGATGCCCCACTCATTTGATCTCAGTGCCTTCCATAAGCTTCAGAAGGACGACGTGGAGGCGGTCATGACCATAGAAGAGATCTTCAATACGAACCTCAAAACCCTGCCCGTCTCGGACATGATAAAGGAGTTCAGGCCGGTCGGCACCGATGAGAAGGTCTACTTCATGATCGATCTGAGAGACAGGACGCAGATCGAGCTTGAAGGCACAGCGTTCATCGGGGGAGACATGACGGACGTCAACGCACTGGACAGAGTGAGTGACCTTGGCGGCCTTGCTTTGTCGTTCAACGGCTGCGATCTCGCCGTGCGGAGATCGAACATCGCCGTGATGTCAAGAGACTGCACCGTGACCGCGGTGCTCGCGGAGGAGTTCTACAACGAGGGAATAGAGGCGGTCTTCGATCTTGTGGAGAATTGGGACAGGGAAAAATTGAAAAAGAAGGACTTCCCCGACCCGCATCTTATGTCGGCAATGCTGGCGTCCAACCCCCGGAAGCTGCCGGAGGTCCATATCGTGAACAAGGACAATGTCGATGAGATCGCAAGGAAGAGCAACAAATATCGCAAGAACCTTTCAAGGTGATCAATTGGGGGATGTGCTCTGGCCGGGATTCGAACCCGGGTGTCAGCCTCGAAAGGGCTGAATGATTGGCCACTACACTACCAGAGCTTATCGCGCCCATTATTGATATGGTTAAAATAGTTTTTGTCCCGCGGGCTGCATTTAGAGTGTTGCTTCTCAGGGATAATATTTAAAATGTGTTAATGCTACCTGGCCTTACGGAGATCGACAAATGCCGGCAGAGGAACCGTTTGAGAGTACAGAAGAGGATGTATCACGCGTACGTATGCCAAACATAAAAGAAGGGGAGATGTTTGGGATAGCCGACCAGCTGCTGGGCGCATCAAAGATCAAGGTCATGTGCGAGGACGGCGTGTCCAGAGTGGGCCGCATCCCCGGAAAGATCAAGAAAAGGATGTGGATACGCGAGGGAGACCTCCTTATCGTTTCGCTCTGGGATTTCCAGCCCGACAAATGCGATGTCAGATTCAGATACACAAGGACGCAGGCGGTAAACCTCAGCAAAAAAGGTAAAGTACCGAAGAGTCTGGATGTTTTTTAAACGGGGTGTTTTGACTGCCCTCCTATGATGAGAAGTTCTCTTATCTCGAGCAGCGCGTCGATGCTCTGAAAACCAACAAGACCGGTGACGAGCGCCAGACGGAAGGAGAGGTTTTTGACAGAAAGACCCTGATGACGATATATGAGTTCATGAAGAGCGGTTTTATCGATACGGTCGGATACCCTATTTCCACCGGAAAGGAAGGCAATGTTTTCTTTGCGACGGACGAGGACGGCGACCCTCTCGCCCTGAAGATCTTCAGAACCTCCACCTCCACTTTCAAGAACGTCGCCAGATATATCGAGGGTGACCCCAGGTTCAAGGGCGTGGCCGGTAACAGATGGAAGCTCATATACGCCTGGGCGAACAAGGAGTTCAGGAACCTGCAGAGGTATGCCGAGGCTGGGCTGCCCGTACCTGAACCGATCACTTTCGACAAGAACTGCCTCCTTATGGAGTACATTGGAGATGAGAACGGCCCCGCCCCTCAGCTGAAGGACGTAGTTCTGGATGACCCGACCGAGATGTACGATGAGGTCCTCTCTTTCATAATAGACGGCTGGAAGGATGCCCATCTGGTACATGGGGATCTCAGCGAATATAACGTGCTGATCTGGAAAGGGGAGCCGATCATGATCGACTGCGGACAGGCCATGACCAATGACTTTTTCAATGCAAAGGACCTTTTGATAAGGGATATCACGAATATCAACCGCTTCTTCAGGAACAGAGGGGCGGACGTGATCGCGCAGGAGAAGATCGTCAGCGAGATACTGGACGGTTCGGATGACGATGAGGAGGAAGATTGAATGAGGTCTGTAAGGATACCGAGCGACCGCGTCGGTACGCTCATCGGGAAGAACGGCGAAACGAAGAAGATGCTGGAAAAGATGTCAGGCATATACCTGGATATCGACACGGAAGGAGA
>WRKC01000002.1 GCA_009778275.1 Methanomassiliicoccaceae archaeon | reverse complement strand
GAAGTATGAGAGCAGATTACAGGGCGATTTCGATGATTTCCTCAGATTCTTGGAAAACGGAATTATGAATGGCAGTATTTCCGCTAGTTTTGAGGAGGGCAGCGATTTCGGGAAGAATGGTGTACGTTGCGCCGTTCGGGCCTACGAAAGATACAGCATGATGGGCAGCAGCCGCGTCAGTTTATCTTTCGTGCTGATAGGGGTGGACAAAGAACTCTTTATAACAGTGATTTCCACAGGCGGAAGTCAAGCTATCTTCTTCAAAATAAACACAATTGGTGAAAAAAGCTTCCTGCAGTCTGCGGTCGATATCATCGAGGAGTACAAACACTGCAAATAAAGGCCGTCCTTTCTTTGATCTTTTCGTTTTTGTATTAACATTTATTCACGTAATAAGATGAACATTCTGCAATTATTGATAGATAGTTTTATTAAAAGATGAACTTCTTGAACAATGAGTTTAGCATTTTCTGTTAGGATAGTGCAGGGGAAGGGATTTGAACCCTTGTATCACTAAGAACAGGATCCTAAGTCCTGCGCCTTTTCCGAGCTTGGCTACCCCTGCCTATCTAGACCTGACAACGCTTTCTCTTATTATGATTTCCGATTATTCGTTCGATGCGGCACGCGTCATCTGTGATATTTGCCGGTGATCCTTCCGATGCTCACCTCTATGACCGCTGTGGCGCCCTCCATCTTCTCCGGCACCGGCATTTCAGGATCCAGCGGCATGTATTTTCTTATTATTTCTCTCAGGACGATTTGCTTCAACACGATATCTTCCACAACTCTAGCGTCGCCTCTGATGACAACGCTCTCATATTCCGTATAGGCTTTGCATGGAGATTCCAATCCATCCACCATGAGCCCCTTCATCTCGTCCACACTGAAACACACCTTGCTGCATTTGGATATGTTATCGAGCTTCTCCCCTTTCGGGAGCCCGTGGAAGAATATCTTTTCGTTGTAATACACGAAATGCACCGCCACCGCATACGGGTATCCGTCGCTTCCGATCGTGGAGATGTGGCCGTACTGTGCCCTTTTCAAAAGAGCTTTTATCGCTCCTTCTTCCATTGTGAATTCCTTCATTCTCTGTTGCATATGCATACCTTTTTGCAAATCGCGTGGCGAATATTTCAATTTAACATCCATCATTTGCGTTCCGCCTGACTGGACGCTGCTTTCTCACCGGCGTCATACAACATTACCTTAACGAAATCCAATTAAGTAAAATGCAGATATACCTGAAGAACGAGGTGTCAGAATAATGAACATTCTTGATGACGGCTGCAAAGGCCTGCTGCTTGGGAACGAAGCGATCGTAAGGGGTCTGATAGAGGCGGGAGTAAAATTCGCATCAACTTATCCCGGAACTCCTTCGTCCGAGATCGGCAATATCCTGGAAGAGATCTCTGAGGAAGCGGGGATGTATTTCGAATTCTCATCGAACGAGAAGATCGCGCTGGAGGTCTCAGCCGCGGCCGCTTCTGCGGGAGTGAGATCCTTTGCCTTCATGAAACATGTCGGCTTGAATGTTGCCGCAGACCCGCTCATGACGCTCGCTTACTCGGGAGTGGTCGGGGGGATGCTCGTACTGAGTGCCGACGACCCTTCCGCGCACAGTTCCCAGAACGAGCAGGATAACCGTTACTTCTCTTCGCTTTCCTTGCTGCCTATGATGGAGCCTTCCACTCCGGCCGAAGCAAAGGACATGATAAAATATGCTTACGAAATATCCGAAAAACTTACTCTGCCGGTCATTTATAGAACGACCACCAGAGTGAATCACGCAAGGTCCATCGTGGAATTCGGGGAGAGGATCGATACTCCTTCGAAAGGCCATTTCATCAAGGATGACAAAAGATTCGTCAATGTACCTGCCTTCGCCAAGCTCAACAGGCTGAGGCTGCTTGAACTGAACAAGAAAGCGCAGGAGCTGTCCGAGATATCTCCCCTCAACCGCATAGAGGGTACCGGGGACATCGGCGTGATAACTTCGGGAGTGAGCTATACCTACGTCAAAGAATTCACATCCGGAGCGGCCATACTGAAACTGGGATTCACGAACCCCCTGCCGGAGAAGAAGATCGCCGATTTCATCAGGGATAAGAAATCCGTTATCGTTGTAGAGGAACTGGATCCGTTCCTGGAAGACCAGATCTTACGCATTTGCGCTCAGAACCGCCTTGCGGTCCCGATCTACGGGAAAAGGACGGGGCATCTCCCCCGAGAGTGGGAATATTCCCCGGACACCATAAAAAGGCTTGAAAGCCTGATCAAGGTCAGGGAAATGCCTGTTCCCCTTCTTCCGGCCGATATCAAACTGCCCGGCCGCCCGGCCACGCTTTGCGCCGGATGCCCCCACAGAGGCATGTTCGCCGCATCAAAGAAAGCCGTGGGCAAGAGGGAGGTCGTATACTGCACCGACATCGGATGCTATACACTGGGCCTCCAGCCGCCTTTCCACGCCGCCGATTTCCTTATCTGCATGGGCGGAGGGGCGGGAGCC
>WRKC01000001.1 GCA_009778275.1 Methanomassiliicoccaceae archaeon | reverse complement strand
GCCTCGCGGTACGCCTCGACCGCTGCGGCCGGGTTCTTGGTCCTCATGAACCCGTCCCTCATGCATATGCCGGCCGTCTCCGACGCAAGCACTTCCAAGAAAACATCGGGCAGGATGCCTCCGGCTCCGACCACGGGAATATCCACCGCACCGAGCATGAACCTGAGCGTGGCAAGACCTTTCGCATTCCTGCATGATTTGCATTTGAGATCGAAAACGTCCCTGAATATCAGCATCGTTGCCCCCGCACTCTCGGCCTCCATGGCCTCCTTGTCGGTACGAATGGTTGTCAGTATCTTGTCAAAACCTTCCGGTTTTGAGGCTTTCAGCTCTTGGAGGCTCAGATATATCGCCTTCGCACCGAGTTCCTTCGCAACATCTACGAATTTGTCCGCACAGAACTCCACGCCGTTCTCTTCGCACTCTTTCATGCAGAAGGATGCCAGCTCTTTGTATTCCGATCCTGAAAGGTCCCTTTCCGTAAGAATTATCATATCCGGCTTGGCCTTCGCGATGAGCGCGAACTGCTCTTTGAAAGGAAGCATGGATGTCTTTCTGTCTGTGGCGGCGATCAACATGCGGCATCATCAATAACGGCGTATTTTAATTCATTTAATGAACCAAGATACAAGTGCGATGAGAGAAAAAGGGTGGGGTTGGAAAAGGTTTGGTTAAGTGTATTTTTAAGTGCTGCGAAGAACTATCTCTATGTTCACGCCGTCCGGCACCTGGATCCTCATGAGCTGCCTGAGGGCCCTCTCATCAGCATCCAGGTCGATGAGCCTCTTGTGGATGCGCATCTCCCACCGGTCCCATGTCTCACTTCCCTCTCCGTCGGGGCTCTTTCTGCAGGGAACCCTGAGTTTCTTTGTGGGAAGAGGGACCGGCCCGCGTATGTCCACGCCTGTTCTCTGGGATATCCCTTTGATCTGGGCGCAGACGCTGTCGACCTTTGCCGGGTCGGTACCGCTGAGAGAGATTCTTGCGCGCTGTGACATTTTATCCCTTTAGGTTAAAGGAAGAGAAGGCCTCAGTTGGCCTTCTGGACCTCGATGCACATACCGGCAGCGACGGTCTGTCCCATGTCACGGATAGCGAAGCGTCCGAGAGGCGGGAATTCTTTCGCCGTCTCTATGACCATCGGCTTCGTAGGCTCTACTTTCACCATTGCGATGTCTCCCGTCTTCAGGAAGTCGGGGTGCTCAGCTTTGGCCTGGCCGGTCTTGGGGTCGATGGTCTTGACGAGCTCGACGAACCTGCATGCGACCTGGGCCGTGTGGCAGTGGAACACCGGGGTGTATCCTACCGTTATCACGGAGGGGTGGTTCAGAACGACTATCTGAGCGGTGAACTGTTTCGCAACGGACGGCGGGTTGTCCACCGGGCCTGCTACATCTCCTCTCTTGATGTCGTTCTTTGCTACGCCGCGGACGTTGAATCCGACGTTGTCGCCGGGGCCTGCCTGGGGCAGCTGTTCGTGGTGCATCTCAATGGATTTGACCTCGCCGGGTACGTGCGAGGGCTCGAACATAACTTTCATGTTCGGCTTCAATATGCCGGTCTCGATCCTTCCGACGGGCACCGTTCCGATACCGGTGATGGTGTAGACGTCCTGGATAGGCATCCTGAGGGCTTTATCTGTCTGTTTCTCGGGGACCTTCAGGTTGTCGAAGGCCTCGAAGAGGGTCGGTCCCTTATACCAGGGGGTGTTCGCCGACTTTGTCTTGACGTTGTCGCCGGCCATTGCGGATACGGGCACGAAGGGTACCTGGTCCACTTTGATGCCGACCATCTGCATGAGCTTGGTCATCGCTTCGACGGTCTCTTTGTACTTGGCCTCATCGTATTTCACCGCGTCCATCTTGTTGATGGCCACGATTATCTGCCTGACGCCGAGGGTTGTTGCAAGGAACACGTGCTCCTTTGTCTGGGCCTGCGGTCCCTCGATCGCGGAGCAGGTTATCACTGCCGCGTCTGCCTGGGATGTTCCCGTGATCATGTTCTTGACGAAGTCACGGTGGCCGGGGGCGTCGATGACGGTGAAGTAGTATTTCTCGGTGAAGAACTTCTTGTGCGCTACATCGATGGTAACTCCTCTCTCCCTCTCTTCCTTCAGGCCGTCCATGACCCATGCGAAGTAGAAGGATCCTTTGCCTTTCTCCTCCGCCTCTTTCTTATATTTCTCCACAAGGTGGGGCTCGATCGCACCCGCTTCCAAGAGAACCCTTCCCGTAAGGGTGGACTTCCCATGGTCAACGTGTCCGATGATGACTATATTCATGTGCTCTTTTGCCATTTTCATACCTCCTACTTTATAGGTCTGTTTTTCTGCGATAAGATGTTTATATTTAAAGTTTACAGACCCGAGTAGTAGTTGGCGCCATATGGCTCGGGGTTCAGTCCCTTACGGGTCCTTATCTCCGTGACGACCTTCTTCTGTAGCTCAGGCGGCAACTGTTTGAATCCGGCATTCTCTGTGGACCAGAGAGCGCGGCCCTGCGTGGACCC